>VERM01000033.1 GCA_018882645.1 Ferruginibacter sp. | reverse complement strand
TAACTATTCTCTGGATGGACTTGTTGGATTTAATTTATACCAAAAAACAGTTGGTATAATAGGTGTCGGCAAAATCGGTAAAGCCCTGGCAAAAATAATGAATGGCTTTGAATGCAGAATCTTAGGGTACGACATCGATCCCGATGTGGAAACTGAGAAAAAATACAACATTACATATACCTCCCTTGAACATCTTTGCCGCAGCGCAGATATCATATCATTACATCTGCCACTTTCAGATGCCACAAAACATCTTATCAATGAGAAAACATTGAAACTCATGAAATACAATGTGATGATTATCAACACAGCCAGGGGTGCAATCATCAATACAAAAGACCTCATCAAACATTTGAAATCAAAACACATTGGATACGCCGGATTGGATGTATATGAAAATGAAAAAGGGATATTTTTTATGAATCATTATGGGAAAAAAGTTGAAGATAGATATTTGCTTGAGCTCTTGGAGATGCCGAATGTACTTATTACGCCTCATCAGGCATTTGCTACAACTGAATCGTTGGAGAGAATAGCTCAAATCACTTTTCACAATTTGTATTGCTGGGCCAACCAATTGACTTTGCTGAATGAATTGAAAGTACAGGATGAGAAAATCCCTTCTATAGTTACTTATTAGAAAAATTAAGCTATGCCTGTCAGTACATCAACTAAAAACTTACTTAATGAAGTCGGAGGAATTTCCAGTTTTGCTGGAAGATTCTTTTCACAATGGTATAAACCCAGATATGAGATAGCTGAATTTTTCAGACAATGCTATGTAATCGGATATAAGTCACTCCCGCTTGTTGGCCTTACAGGATTTATAATGGGGCTGGTACTCACGATGCAGCTGAGACCGACCATGGTTGATTATGGTGTTGAATCTCAAATTCCAGCAATTGTAGGTATAGCAATAATCAGAGAGATAGGGCCCGTATTGACTGCACTGATTTTTGCAGGAAAAATAGGATCAAGCATTGGAGCAGAGCTGGGATCAATGAAGGTGACCGAACAAATTGATGCCATGGAAGTGAGCGGCACCAATCCATTTAAGTACCTCGTCGTATCCAGAGTGCTTGCTGCCACTTGTATGCTTCCTGTTTTGACCGTGATGAGTGATGCCATTTCTTTATATGGATCCTATCTGGGTGTGAATATACGAGGCACAACCAGCTTCAGTCTTTTTTGGATTCAGGTTTTTGAAAGCCTCGACTTTTATGACGTAATACCTGCATTTATTAAAACATATTTTTTTGGATTTGCAGTCGGACTGATAGGATGTTATAAAGGATATTTCAGCAGTAAAGGAACGGAAGGTGTTGGAAGAAGCGCCAATTCAGCAGTGGTTGTATCATCAATCCTGATTTTTATTATTGATCTGCTTGCCGTACAGATTACCGATGTGTTGGGATATAATTAAAAAGAAATCAAGGGATGTCTAATACAATTTTAAAAAAAGAAAATATCGATACAATTGAAACTCAAAAAAAAACAGAGCCTGTCTTAATGGTCAGTCATCTTTACAAATCTTTTGGCGACAACAAAGTATTGATTGATTTTAATTTAAAATTGAATAAAGGTGAAAATGTTGTAGTTCTCGGTAAATCAGGATCGGGAAAATCGGTTTTGATAAAATGCATAATCGGCTTGCTGTTGCCGGATGAGGGCGAGATACATGTTCTTGGTGAGAATGTAGTTGAACAAACATCCTCATCGCTTGATAAAATCAGAGCAAAGATTGGCTTCCTGTTTCAGAGTAATGCATTGTACGATTCGATGACAGTAAGAGAAAACCTGGAGTTTCCATTGAGAAGACACTGGATAAAAAATAACCCCGATGAAGTAAATCAACTTGTCCAACAGGCATTGGAAGATGTAGGGCTTGGCTATACCATAGATATGATGCCGGTTGAACTTTCAGGAGGAATGAGAAAAAGGATTGCATTGGCAAGAACGCTTATTTTAAAGCCGGAAATTATTCTTTACGATGAACCTACTACAGGCCTGGATCCGATTACAGGAAAAGAAATCATCAGACTCATGATACACATCAAAGAAAAATACAACACCTCATCTCTGATCATCTCACATGATATGAATTGTGTAAAATTGGCGGCAGACAGAATCATTATTCTGCTCGAAGGGAAATGTTATGCAGAGGGAGATTATGAAACACTAAGAAAAGATAAAGATGCAAAAGTGATACAATTTTTTGAATGAAAATAATAAGAATTATGATAAAAAAAAGTGTAGCCAATAACATAAAGCTAGGTGCATTCGTAATAGCAAGCTTGATTTTTTTGATTATGATATTCTACATGATCGGAAAGAATAAGCATTTGTTTGGAGCAAATTTTACAGTCAAAGCAAGATTTGAAAATGTACAGGGATTGAAGATTGGTAATAATGTACGTTTCGGTGGCATAGATATTGGCACAGTAAAAAAAATTGAAATCATCAATGATACTTTGATGGAAGTGGTTATGACAGTAGATCATAAATTAAAAAAAATACTCAGAAAAAATGCAATTGCAAGCATTGGAACAGACGGGCTTGTGGGAAATAAAGTCATCAACATAGAAGCCAACAGATTACCGGACCATGCAGCAGAAGAAAATGATATACTACTGACACAAAAAAGTGTGAATACGGATGAAATGATGAGAACGCTTGACAGAACAAATAATGATGTCAATATCGTAGCTGAAAATCTTAAAATAATAACACAGAAAATAAATAAAAGTCAGGGTTTATGGGATTTGATAACCAACAGAAAAATAGCAATACACTTCAACAAAACAGCGGAAAATATAGAAAAAGCTTCGATGGAAGCCAACAAAATTGGCGTAAATACCAATCAGATCATAAGAAAAATCAGTAATGGTAGGGGTATATTGGGAAAAATGATCAGTGACACCCTTTTGTATTCAAATTTCAATCAGACAATTGTAAATTTTAAAAAAGCAGGAATTCGAACTGACTCATTCCTATTAAAAGCTGAAAATATGATAAACAATATAGAGAGTGAAATAAATTATGGGAAAGGCCCCATACATGCTTTGCTTGTAGACTCAAGCAATACTTTACTTTTTAAAAAAAGCATGTTGAATATTGAAAAAGGGACAGAGGGATTTAATGAAATTATAGATGCAATGAAACATCATTTTCTTTTCCGGAGATATTTCAAAAGGATAGAAAATGAAAAAATCAAATCGGGTAACCCATGATTCATTTATTAAGCAAAGAAGAATGTATCCATTTATTGAAAGAAAACAATTATGGCCATCTGGGATGTAATGACGGATTCAATACCTACATCTATCCCACAGGTTATGTATATGAAGAAAATTCAATAGTTTGCCAATCTTTGCAAGGGTCAAAAATTGAAATCATGCGTAAAAATAATCGCGTATGCTTTCAGGTGGAAACATTCAATGAAAAAAAAGAAAAAAATACAGTTACCCTACTTGGAAATTATATTGAAGTGACCGATATCGCTCAGCGGTATCAAATCCTTTCAAATTTTATAAAAAAAATGATTGAAATAAAAACCAGTCAGGATCTGTCGGTGTTGATGAAAAAATCAACAGCCATCAGACCGATCATATACCGTATACTCGTAGATGAAATCATTGGGAATACTGAAAAATAATATCATTTTATAAGATAACATTTGTCATTTTTATCGACTTGATTGCGATATACTTTTACAAAGGTTTTTCATAGGATATTTGGATATAAGACAGGGTTGGATTTCTATCCGACCCTCTTTTTTAAAAAGATTATCTATAATCATGAAGTATCGAATTGCTATACAAATCCATAATGCCCTAACTTAGTGGCATGTCTTCAATACTTACTATAACTCTTAATCCTGCAATAGACAAAAGCTCCAGTGTTGAATCTTTAATTCATGAAAAGAAATTGAATTGTACAAGACCAAAATTTGAGCCCGGAGGCGGAGGTATAAACGTATCCAGAGCGATCAAAAAATTAGGAGGAACTTCCAGGGCTTTTTATCTGGCAGGGGGTTACACCGGTAAGTTTTTTACTGAAATGCTTGAAAAAGAAGATATCGACGCCGAATGTGTTGAGATAAAAAATCATACCAGAGAAAATTTGATCATTTACGACAAATCTACAGGCCTTCAATATAGATTCGGAATGCCGGGTCCGTTGATATATGATAACGAATGGAAAACATTACTCAGCGAAATAGAATCCGTCTCAAATGTAGAATATCTAGTTGCAAGTGGAAGCATCTCAGAAGGAATACCTGAAGATATTTTTGCACGCATTGCCCATATAGCAAAAAGAAAAAAAATCAAGTGCATTGTGGACACCTCCGGAAGCGCACTGTCGATGGCTGTTAAAGAAAATCTGTTCCTCATCAAACCCAATTTGGGGGAATTGAATGCATTGGCCGATGAGAAAATAACGGTTGATAATATATCCTCTATCGCCGATGAATTGGATTTAAAAAACAATTGTGAAAATATTGTTGTATCAATGGGTGCGGAAGGAGCTTTTTTCATTGGAAAAAATGAAAAAATATTATTCACTCCGCCTGCAGTAGAAAGAAAAAGTACAGTTGGTGCAGGCGACAGTATGGTTGCCGGTATCGTCTTGAGCTTAGCCAATGGAAAAAATATTATGAATGCGGTTAAATATGGAGTTGCTTCAGGAACTGCCGCCACATTGAACCCCGGAACAGAGCTCTGTCATCTTGAAGATGTTGAAAATCTTTTTCAAAAGATCAAATAGTTTTATTCTTCTTCTGATTCACATCACTCCACAAAAATGCATCGATCATTTTTGAAAGTTTTCCATTGATATATCTTAGTATAAATAATCACTATTAAAAAACTTATCATGGAAAAAAGTACAAAAAATACATTGATTGCTATAGGTAGCGGTCTTGCTGTGGGAGCTATTCTAGGCGTTTTATTCGCACCCAATAAAGGCATTGATACAAGAAGAAAAATAACAGAAGCCAAAGATAAACTTGCCGAAAAATTAAAAGAGCAGGTTGAAAAAAGCAAAGAGAGTTTACTGTCTCTAAAAGAAGGGATAAAGGAAAGACTGGAGGCAGTAAATGAGAAAGTGGAAGAATTGGTATAACGCTTTAAATAAATGAGGTATTGAATACTTTCGATAAACTTGAGGAGCTGTCTAATCACCTTAGAAAGTATATAGACAATCGAATGAGCTACACGAAACTTGTTTTGGCTGAGAGGGTTTCGAATATATTCAGTAAAATATTCTCACAATTAATATTCATAATATTTATTATTTTATTCCTGTTGTTTGCGGGTATTTCACTTGCTCTATTTCTGATTTCATTAACGGGAGCATATTATTGGGGCTTTATGATCGTTGCTTCGATTTTCCTTGCCATTGGATTGATTGTCTTGATATTCAGAAAGCCCCTTTTTCAAAAACCTGTCACTAACATCATTTTGAAAGAAATTCTGAATTCAGAGGAAAATGAAGAAGATTAAAACACTTCAACAGTTACACCTTGAAAAAATAAGATTGAATACGAACAAATCAATTTTAATCTTAAAAATAAAAAATGAATGGGAAGAAATCAAAAAAGGAAATAAGCCATTAAATCTGGCTGGACAATTTGTATCAGGAATAATCAGTCAGACACTTTTTCAGAATACAAGTCAGGCCTACATAACGAATAAAGCATCATTGGTAGCGATTCATCTGATTAAAGAGTTTACTGGAAATGCTTTCAAAAATTTAAAGCATTGGTGGAAAAAGAAAAAATAATTACTATAAAATCAATCAATATGAGTATTGTAAAAGTACTGGAAGTCATGGCCAACTCAACAAAAAGTTGGGAAGATGCAGCTCAAACAGCCGTAACGCATGCCTCAAAAACGCTACACAACATCAGATCTGTATGGATTCAGGATCAGAGTGCCGTAGTTGTAGATAAAAAAATTACTGAATATCGAATTACTGTCAAATTAAGCTTTGAGATAGATCTTTCTGAAAAAACAAAAAAATAAATTGGAATGTCTCTTGATTTTGAAAAATATGCCGCCAAAGGAAATGAAATCATCAATAAATTATCCGCTGAATTGGAATTGCCACGAGATAATGCCGGAAGGGTAATGAGATCTGTATTGCACGCATTAAGAAACAGGCTTACTATTGAAGAATCATTTCAATTGCTGGCACAACTCCCGTTGGTTTTAAAAGGTGTATATGTGGATGGCTGGAAACTTACAAAACCTTTCAGCAGAATACACTATTTGGAAGATTTTATTGAGGAAGTAAAAAATGAAGACGGAAGAACAGCTGATTATGATTTTGACAATGCTGAAAACTCCAAACATGCCATCAAATCCACTTTCAAAATATTGAGTTATTATTTAAGCGAAGGAGAACTGGAAGACATGATGGCCGTATTACCCAAAGCATTGAAAGATTTTATCCATCATTCGGTTGGCGAAAACAAATATGTTTTGTGAAAAAAAATGAAATAACATATACATCACTATTATTGTTCCTTAGTCTTGTTATGATGTTCTCAGGCTGCAGCTCCTCTACTATCACAAGCTCCTGGAAGTCCGACAAATCAATCTCCAAAAGCTTTAAAAAAATCCTTGTCATTGCCATTACGGGAAATCAAAACCACGGCCTCAGAGAAAATATGGAATCTCATCTCGCAGAGGATCTTAAGCAAAGAGGATACACCGTCATTCAATCCTTTCAGGAATACGGGCCAAAATCATTTGAAGGAATCAATGAAAAAGAAGCTCTGGATAAATTTAAAAACAGCGGAGTCGATGCCGTCATCACGATAACCATGCTGAACAAAGAGAAGGAAAGACATTATGTTCCGGGGAGAGTATATTACACTCCTTACTTTTTTTACCACCGCAGATTCTGGGGATATTATACCACAATTCAACAAAGAATATATGAGCCGGGTTACTATACAGAACAGACCAATTATTTTTGGGAAAGCAATCTGTATGATTTATCTGACAACACCCTACTCTACTCTGTTCAAACGAAAACTTTCAATGCCCCTTCATCAGAAAGCATAGGACATGAGTATGGAAGATTAATTGTAAAAGACATGACCGAAAAAGGTGTTATCAATTAATTGTTCTTTTTTAACCGATCTTTAAATAGTTTCTCAAATTTTTCCATTTTAGGCTGAATAACCATTCTACAATACGGTTGCGTTTTATTCAGTGCATAATAATCCTGATGATAATTTTCGGCTTTGTAGAATACAGAAAAAGGCGATAGCTCAGTAACAACTGGCCTATCATAAACCTTTTGCTTATTCAGCTGATCAATAAGACCCTTTGCTATTGAATACTGTTGCGTATTTCTGTAAAATATCACCGAACGATATTGTTCTCCCACATCATTCCCCTGCATATTGAGTGTGGTAGGATCATGAACGGTAAAAAAAACTTTGAAAATTTCTTCAATAGATGTTTTTTGAGTATCAAATACAATTTGCACCACTTCCGCATGTCCTGTATTTTCATAAGAAACCTCCTGATAAGTAGGATTTGCACTCTTCCCGCCGGAGTAACCCGACTCGACAGATATCACTCCATCCAGTTTTTCATAGACTGCCTCCACACACCAAAAACAACCTCCGCCAAGCGTTATCGTATCCGTAGAAGCTGATTTTTTTTGAACATCAGAAAATTTTTGAAAAGATAAGGAAACTGAATTTACACAATAACGTTTACCCGTTATTGTGGGTCCATCATCAAATAAATGTCCCAGATGCCCACCACATTTAGCACACATAATTTCTATACGATGCATGCCCAGAGAATAATCTTTAGCCGTGATGATTTTTCCTCCGGATATTTCACTGTCAAAGCTGGGCCACCCGCAATGAGAATCGAATTTCATTTCATCAGTAAACAATTCATTGCCGCAACCTGCACATGTATATATTCCTTTTTCTTTGTTGTTCAATAATTTTCCGGTATAGGGTCTCTCTGTTCCTTTCAGACGCAACACATCAAATTGTTCTTTACTCAGGATTTTCTTCCATTCATCATCGGTTCTCGATACTGAAAAACCGGTTTCTACACGAGTAGATTGATGGTTTTTTTGTGCACAGGCATGCAAAACAAATACTATAGAAAAAGAAAAAAATGATACGAGAAGCTGTTTCATCCGATTTATTTTAAATATTTCAAGCAACGTTTACTATGTAAACACCTGTGATGCGTTATTTGTTGCTGATAAACAAATTAATTCTCTAGTGTAAGATTGTTTTGAATAAATTGTTTAAATTAGTAGCGCTTGCCTTTAGTCCAATTACATTTGGAATAAATAGGGTTGAATCAACCCTGATGTGAATTTAGTTTTACTGATATTATAAAGTAATAAGTCTATGCATTTAACACCCAAGGAACAGGAAAAATTGATGCTTTTTCTGGCAGGAGAACTGGCCGAAAAAAGAAGAAAAAGCGGTTTGAAGTTAAACTACCCCGAAGCCATAGCACTGATCAGCTCTCATCTCCAGGAAGCTGCAAGGGCAGGCAAATCTGTTGCGGAACTTATGCAATTCGGGGCAACCATTCTCAGCAGAGAAGATGTTATGGAAGGCGTACCCGAAATGATACACGACATTCAAATTGAAGCCACTTTTCCAGACGGAACCAAACTGGTTACTGTTCATCACCCAATCAGATAAAAAGATACACTATGATACCCGGAGAATACATCCTCAAATCAGAACCCATTCTTGCCAACCAGGGAAGAATAACTTGTAAGATAACAGTAGTAAATACGGGCGACAGACCTGTTCAAATCGGCTCTCATTATCATTTCTTCGAAGTCAACAAAGAAATGAGTTTTGAAAGGGAGTCATCATTTGGCATGCGATTGAATATTCCTGCAGGTACCGCCGTTCGTTTTGAACCGGGAGAAAGAAAAGAAATTGAGCTGGTTGAGTTTGGCGGTGATAAAATCATCTATGGATTCAATGATTTGACCAATGGTGTCATCAGCGAGGAAAACAAAAAAAAGGCCTTAGCAAAATCCATCGCCGAAAATTTTAAAAACGAAATCTTATGAGCCTTCATATCAACAGAATAAAATATGCCAATATGTATGGTCCTACCGTTGGCGATAAGGTAAGACTGGGCGATACCGAATTGTTTATTGAAATCGAAAATGATTTTACCGTGTATGGCGACGAAGCCAAATTCGGTGGAGGCAAAACCATTCGTGACGGCATGGCACAGTCTGCAAGAGCAAAGAGAGATGAAGGCGTACTTGATTTTGTAATCACGAGTGTAATGATTATAGATCATTGGGGAATTGTAAAAGCAGATATCGGTATAAAAGACGGAAGGATTGTCGGCATTGGGAAAGCTGGTAATCCGGATACAATGGATGGCATAACACCCAATATGATTATCGGCGCATCTACTGAAGTACACGGTGGTGCAGGATTGATCGCCACCGCCGGAGGAGTGGATACACATATTCACTTTATTTGTCCCCAACAAATTGATCATGCTTTGTTTAGTGGTATCACCACCATGATTGGCGGCGGAACGGGTCCAGCAGATGGGACCAATGCCACCACAGTAACTCCCGGAGCATGGAATATTCAAAAAATGCTGGAGGCTGCTGATGCATTCCCTATGAATCTCGGGTTTTATGGAAAAGGTAACTGTGCCGCCCCTGATCCGCTCGAAGAGCAAATCGAAGCCGGTGCGCTGGGATTAAAAATACATGAAGACTGGGGAAGCACGCCCGCAGTGATAGATGCTTCATTGAAGATTGCAGATAAACATGATGTGCAAATTGCCATACATACCGATACGCTCAACGAAGCTGGTTTTTTGGAAAACACCATTAAGGCGATTGACGGCAGAGTGATTCACACTTTTCATACGGAAGGAGCCGGCGGAGGACATGCTCCCGATATCATTAAAGC
>VERM01000347.1 GCA_018882645.1 Ferruginibacter sp. | reverse complement strand
GGTCTAGAGTATGTATAGTATTCTCTCTGATTCTTTTGTATTTTTCATTGAGTACAATGTCAGCATTTGCTGCTGTTGAAAACTCAACGGATCGAGGATTGGGTTTATCTTTATCAGACTCTATACCATTTCCATTGACTGATCAACTTGGCGGAGGGCTGAGCGAGATCAGCAATAATGCTTTCAATTCATTCCGACCATCCAATGCATCAGATTCTTTGGTATATGATCCGGGTACAAAACGGTATACACTCTACGAAAAAATTGGGGATAAATATTACAGAACACCGACAACTTATTCATTCGACGAATATTGGAAGATGGTAAACAGGCAAGCGGAAATCAATTATTTTCAAAAAAGAGCAAACACGACCAATATCTTGAATCGTGGAAAATTTCTGCAGCCCAAACTTTCATTCACGGATAATTTGTTTAACCGGATCTTTGGAAATGGTAAAATTGAAATCATTCCTCAGGGAAACATTGATGTGATGGCCGGTTATCAGGGTCAAAGAATTGATAATCCCACGCTTCCTGAGAGGGCCAGAAGAAACGGCGGGCTGGATTTTCAGATGAATACACAACTGAATGTAAATGCCAATATCGGAGATAAGTTAAAGTTCCCAATCAACTACAACACACTTGCCAATTTTGATTTGGATAATCAGTTGAAACTCGATTACACGGGAAAAGATGATGAAATTTTAAAAAGGTTTGAGGCAGGCAATGTTGCTTTTCCTGCAAGAGGAAGTCTTATTCCTGGAGCGCAACAATTATTCGGTTTAAAAACACAGCTTCAATTTGGAAAACTGTTTATCACTGCAGTTATAGCCAATCAGAGATCACAGCGTCAAAGTATGAATCTTCAGGGAGGTACTTCGGCCACACCTTTTGAAATAAAGGCGGATGAATACGAAGAGAACAGGCATTTTTTGGTTGCACAATATTTCAAAGACAATTACAATAAAGTAATGTCTAATCTTCCTGCCATTACCGCTCCGGTTCAGATTCTTCGCATGGAGGTATGGGTAACCAACAGAAATGGCGTAACCACTGAAGCAAGGGATGTTGTGGGCTTGGCAGATCTTGGAGAACAACAGCCTTATCTTTCTGCACCCGTTGTAAACGTGTTGACCAGTCAGCCCATACCATCAAACAATACGAACGATTTATACAGTAACATCATATCAAAATCTGGCTCGCGAAATCCTGCACTCGTTTTCAATAATCTAGTCAATCAGGGACTAAGTCCTGTACAGGATTTTGAAAAAACATTTGCCCGAAAATTGGATTCAACCCAATATACATATAATAAGCAATTGGGAATGCTTTCACTGACTCAGCCATTACAAACAGATGAAGTGCTTGGAGTGGCTTTTCAGTATTCCTATAATGGAAGAATTTATCAAGTTGGTGAATTTTCGCAGGATATTCCGCCGGATAGCTCATCTGCCACTCAGAAAGTTTTATTCCTGAAATTATTGAAGGCTACATCTCAGCGACCCCGACTGCCTATATGGAATCTCATGATGAAAAATGTGTACACTATTGGTTACGGTAACTTATCTCCTGCCGATTTCAAACTTGATGTTTTATATCAGGAGCCAGGCTTGGGAGCTAAAAGATATGCCCCATTCGGTGATAAAAATTTAGGACAACCCATCATTTCATTGATTAATCTCGACAGATTGAACGGACAGCTTGATCCTCAGCCGGATGGTGTATTTGATTTTGTGGAGGGCTTTACCGTGAACTCTCAGTTCAGCAGAATTATTTTTCCTGTATTGCAACCGTTTGGCAGAGACCTGGCTCAGCAATTGTATGTCAACACACCATCCACTGCAAAAGATTCATTGTTTTATGCCTTGTATGATTCGATTAAAGTTGTTGCCCAGCAGTATCCCAATATCAATCGCTTTGTACTCAGAGGAACGGCTAAAACATCAGGGTCATCTGATATAAGTATCGGGTACAATATTCCCAAGGGTTCTGTTACGGTTTCTGCCGGTGGCAGAACCTTACAGGAAGGCATAGACTATGACATCAACTATGACCTTGGTACGATTAAAATAACCAATCAGGCGATATTGAATGCGGGCCTTCCGGTTCAGGTCAATTTTGAAAACAATGCAACATTTGGTTTGCAACAGCGAAATTTTTGGGGACTTCGTTTAGATTATCTTGCCAAGTCAACCTTAAAAGAACAATTGTCCTTTGGTGCAACCGCTGTAAGACTGGGCGAGCGTCCGTTTTTTACCAAAGTGAATTATAATGAAGAACCCATACG
>VERM01000346.1 GCA_018882645.1 Ferruginibacter sp. | reverse complement strand
GCTGAGTCATCAGCAAAGGTTCGAAGCGGCAGTAACAAACAATCGAGTATTTATCTCAGGTAAAAATGCGCTACTGAAACAAATGACGATATACTTCTTCCACGCTGCTAAGAGCCGTTACTCGTATTGTGCCGGAGATTGGTAATCCTTTTTTGTTGAAGGCAGATACAATGATTTCACGGAATCCCAGTTTTTCTGCTTCTGCTATTCTTTGTTCAATTCTGTTGACTGCGCGAATCTCACCATTGAGTCCGACTTCACCTGCCATGCAGATGTGAGGGGGAACGGGTTGGTCTTCATACGAAGACATCAATGCACTGATTACTGCCAGGTCGATGGAAGGGTCTTCTACCCGAATACCCCCGGCTATGTTCACGAAAACATCTTTCATGCCCAGTTGAAATCCACCTCTTTTTTCTAAAACAGCAAGCAGCAGTTGTAAACGCCTAAGATCGAAACCGGTCGCTGTACGTTGAGGTGTGCCATACACACCGGGTGTAACCAAAGCCTGCACTTCGATTAAAAGGGGGCGCATTCCTTCCATTGTAGCCGCAATAGCACTTCCACTAAGTACGCCATCACGTTGTGCGATGAGAATTTCTGAAGGGTTGGAAACGATGCGCATCCCTGCACCTGTCATTTCATAGATACCCAATTCAGAGGTACTTCCAAAACGATTTTTGAGTGTGCGCAGCATGCGATAAGCATAATGACGATCTCCTTCAAATTGCAGCACAGTATCTACCATGTGTTCCAAAATTTTCGGTCCAGCTATGCTGCCATCTTTGGTGATATGACCTATCAGGAAAACCGGAGTTTGTGTTTCTTTTGCGAAGCGCTGGAATTCACCGGCACATTCTCTGATCTGGCTGATACTACCTGCGGAAGAATCTATCAGTGGTGATTGTAATGTCTGAATGGAATCAACGATAACGAGCTGCGGCTGCAATTTTTTTATTTCACGAAAGATAACAGCAGTATCTGTTTCGGTGAGCAGATAAAATGAATTGTTGTTGGCCGACAAGCGATCAGCGCGCATCTTGATTTGTTGTTCACTCTCTTCTCCGCTGATGTAGAGTACGCGCAGCTCTTTCATCATCAAGCCAACTTGCAGAAAGAGTGTGCTTTTGCCAATGCCCGGTTCACCTGCGACCAGAACGATACTACCTGGAACGATTCCTCCACCGAGTACTCTGTTCAACTCCTGATCGGGTACTTGAATTCTTTTTGTATCGGCTGCCACTACTTCTGTTAGAGCAACGGTCTTATTGATTTTTTTTTCACCGGAATAATTTTTCCAATCACTTGTTTTTGGATTGCCTTTGTCGAGTACTTCTTCAGAGAATGTATTCCATTCATTGCATGCCGGACACTTACCTAACCACTTCGCACTTTCATGTCCGCAGTTGTTACAAAAGAAGGCAGTTTTTATTTTGCTCATAGCAACAAAGGTAGTGTGATGAAAAAGAAAGCAATGTGTGGAGATGCAGTATTTACGGGTACTGTAGTCTTGTATGGTATAAAAGCAAAAGGGCCAACATTGCTGTTGACCCAATCACTTACTAACCCATTAAATTCAGCCTCTAAATTACAATAATGGGCGGTATTCCAAAATTTTTTATTTATGATCGGCGCTAATAAATAATAAATATATTTAATATTATTTCGATGGAATAATGGGTAAATTACTCCTTATATATTGAGTATCAATTCAATGGCAGTTTGAAGCTTAATATTGGTTTTTTGGCTACATTTTTTTCTGTCCGGATTTTGTTGGAAAACTGCATATCGGTCGTATTTATATTATTTATTATTATCATTATTAGAGCTGCCTTCCGGTTTGTTCATTGGCTCAATGAACAATAGAAGCGGGTTGAATTGTACCGATACTTATTCGGAGCATCATTCGAAAAAAAATCCGACACATAGATTAATTTATTGAATGTATAAAAAATTATTATTCAATTTATTTTGTGCCTTATCTGCCCTTTATTGTTGAATTATTTTGGGTTGAATCCCCATAATTTGCTTATCAGCAGTCAAAGAAATGTTAAAATAGATTATATTTGTTTACCAAAATATATTAATAGTATGAGAAAATTTTCATTTCTGCTGCTATGCCTGTTAATGATGGTTGTTCAGGTATGGGCACAAACAAGAGAAGTAACGGGTCGGGTTATTGACTTAAAAGATGGTACTCCATTGGTTGGAGCAACTGTCAAGTTAAAAGGGACTACCCGGACTGCGGTTACAGATGCCAACGGTATGTTTAAAATTAATGCCGAAGGT
>VERM01000345.1 GCA_018882645.1 Ferruginibacter sp. | reverse complement strand
GGGTACGGGAGGATGGATGAACAGGATCTTATCGGGTATATTTCACCTCGATTACTTTTGGCTAAAGATGGGGGGACATTTTCCGGCTGGTGTCTCTATTATGATTGTTTTTAAAAAAGAAACAGCAAGCATCTCCTGATTTTAACTATCACCAATCCTACTTCGAATTATGTCAAATTGGGAATCTTTCTGGTCATCCAATCCTGATTTGTTTGGAACAGTGATGGAAAAAAACGCAGCTTTTTTTGTAGAAATACTCATGAATAAAAATCTCATAAAGTCTGAAGATAGCATTCTCGACTATGGCTGTGGCTTTGGCTCACTGGCAAATCAATTAAAGAACAGGATCGGTGCCTACACGGGAGTAGATATTTCGGAAAAATGTATCCATCATTGCCAACAAAAATTTAAAGATACACGGTCATTTCATTTTACCACTATTGACTCAGGTGGAGCTAAAAGTGGTTTGACCGAATTTATAGATCAATCCAATAAATTTGACGCAATCATCATCCTTAGTGTCATACAATATTTCCCTAACCTTGATAATGTTGAGAATCTACTGAAGGATGCAAAAAAATTGCTTTCTCCGGGCGGCAAAATAATTCTTGCTGATGTGATACAATCAGAAAAGGGACTATGGAAAGACGCATATAGCAATCTGAAAAACAGCATTCAAAAAAAATATTTTCTTTCATTTGTGCAGTTCATGATGAAAGCAAGGTTTTCCAACTACAATAAATTTAGAATAAGAAACAATCTACTGAATGTTTCAGAAACGGAAATAGCCAGAATCTGCCGAAACCTTGAGCTTCACTATGAATTATTGCCGGTCTGTACCTTGCAACAAAGCAGGGTAAGCTATTGTATTACTCTCTGAGTCCTCTACCTTTGCACAGACAAAAGAAATTATTATGTCGTATAGCTCAATTGCCCGCTCATTCCATCAAATATTGCAAAAACCATTTTTCAATGATAGCAGGATAATTAGCAAAATTTATATTGCTGTTGCAATACTTATCAGTTTAAAGATTTATTTTCTCGAGACATGGGATAACTATGATTGTTTCTCTGCTTCCTTCGGACATCTGATCCGCAACTTAGATTTGTACCTGGCTTACCCACTTGAATATCATACCCTTTATAATTATAGTCCAAGCTTTGCAGTACTTATGGGTATCTATGATTTTTTCCCAGATGGCATTGGCATCTTATTGTGGAACCTGACCCATACCCTTGTTTTTGTTATAACCATTCACTTACTGCCAATTGACGAACAAAAAAAGAATTTTTTGCTTTGGTTTTCACTGATCGAATTCATAACTGCGGCTGAAAATGTTCAAACGAATGCAAGTGCAGTGGCTTTGATTATGTTAGTTTTCATTTTTCAACAAAAAGGAAATACGACTTTATCGAGCTTGTTCTTTGCTATTGGAATTTTTTTCAAAATATATATTTTGACAGCCGGGGTATTTTTTATCTGTTTCCCCAAAAAAATACCCTTTGCCCTGAAAGTAATTTTCTGGTCAGTTATTCTTTTTTGTCTTCCACTGATATTTATTTCACCCGAACAACTATACTTTCTGTATGGGAGCTGGATTGAACGGTTGCAGAAGCAATCTGACAGACACTCGCTTAGTATCCTGGGGGTTATTGATCTTTTACATTTTGAGGGTCTGAAACATAGTTATGTAATTTTAGCCGGGTTATTGACTACACTATTCGTTTTAGTAAAAAAAGAAGCCTATCAGGATAAAAATTTTCAATTGGTTTACTTGGGTGCCATACTAATGTTCACCATTATATTTAATCCCGGAGTAGAATCACCTACTTATATAATAGCCATACCCGGTGTTGTGCTTTGGTATTTATATACTCAAAAAGAAAAATGGCATATTTACCTGTTGATCAGTGTATTCATTTTGACCTGCTTATCACCTACTGAATTATTCCCGCCTGTTATCAAAGAAAAAGTATTCAACCCATTTCATGTGAAAGCAATACCCGTTATAATAACTTGGTTTATCTGTATCTTTAATCTCTTCAATTGGAAAACGTCTCCATCCAAAGAAAATAGCTGACCATGAAAGTACTCGTTACCGGAGCAGATGGATTCATTGGCTCACACCTGACAGAAACACTGGTACGCAGAGGATATGATGTGCGTGCATTTGTACTTTATAATTCTTTCAACTCCTGGGGATGGCTCGATGACTGTGCAGCTGATGTAGCAGGAAAATTTGAGGTGTTCAGCGGCGATGTAAGAGACCCCCATGGTGTCAAGAAAGC
>VERM01000344.1 GCA_018882645.1 Ferruginibacter sp. | reverse complement strand
GGCCTGTATAGGGATGACCTCAATATTGAAATACTTACCCGATTTCGCGTGGAATCAATTATACTTCCATTTAATCCTGAATTTCACAACAAATCAAAAGCATCACTTGCAGCTATTGAGTCAGAAATTACCTTACACTTTTTATATGGCCTTGTCTCAGCCAAAGGTTATAAACAAATCACGAAATACATTGAAAAAAGAGAAAATAAATTGAATGAAAATGCGATTACCTAATCAATTCCGAACGGTTGTTCTTGGAACTTTCTATCTGCTGATTGGATTCAGTACAGTTGCACAAGAAAAGAAAAGTAACCAGTTTACCGTCAATCAGGCCGTTGACTACGCCATGAAAAATGCCCCCCAGGTAACCAATGCACTCCTGGATATTAAAATTCAAAAAGAGGTAAACAGAGAAATTACCTCGAACGCGCTTCCCCACCTGTCTGCTAGTGGTTCTTTCAATTATTTCCCCAATATTGCCGTGCAGAGCTTCCCTAATTTCATTGCTGCCGCAACTTACGGTGTATTGCAATATGAAGGAGTAAAAAACGGGAGCGGAAGCACAATAGTTCCTCCGCCGGACTTTGGATTTGTTCAAGCCCAATTCGGAACAAAATATAACGCTAACGCCGGAATAGACTTTTCTCAACTCTTGTTTGACGGCCAGGTATTTATTGGTCTGCAGGCCAGAGAGGCCTCTTTGCAATTTTACCAGAATCAAATGGAAGTAACAAAGGAAATGATCAAGGTAAACGTAATGAAGATATATTATCAACTTCTGGTTGGCAGACAACAGCTCTCATCAATCGACGCGAACATCATCAGGTTTGAAAAATTATTAGAAGACACAAAAGAAATCAATAAAAAAGGATTTGTCGAAAAGCTGGATGTGGATAAAATAAATGTCCAACTCAATAATCTGAAAACAGAAAAAAATAAAGTAGAAAACCAACTTCTGGCAGGAAACGCAGGTTTGAAATTTCTTATGAACATGCCCCAAACAGAAATACTCGAATTGAAAGATACCATCACTGTCGAAATGATAAAAGAAAATATTCTCGACAATGCTTATCAATATTCTGACAGAAAAGAGTTTAAGCTTTTAGAAACAGCCAAAAAGCTTGGTGAATTCAATATCAGAAGATATCAGCTGAGCAACCTGCCAACATTGGCCGCCTATGGTAATTTATACAGAAATGCTCAGCGAAACCGTTTGAATTTTCTTAATAATGAGCCCTGGTTTAAAAGCTCATTGGTGGGCGTAAAATTAAGTGTTCCCATTTTTGAAGGATTTGCCAAAAAAGCCAGAACCGAAAAAGCACGTCTGGAATTGGAAAAAACAAAAAATAATATTGTTCAGTTAAAATCATCGATTGACAATGAAGTTGAACAGTCAAAACTAAAATTTGCTTCTTCCCTTTTGAATATCGACATACAACAAAAAAATATGGAGCTGGCTGAAAAAGTTTACAATACTACAAAACTGAAATATGAACAAGGAATGGGAAGCAACATGGAAATTTACAATGCTCAAACGGAGTGGAAAGTTTCTCAAAACAATTACTACAGCGCATTATATGATGCAATAATCGCAAGAATTGATTACCTAAAAGCCGTCGGAAAATTATAAAACTACTTTAATACAAAAAAAATGAAACGATACTCAAAACTGATCTGCTTCACATCCTTATCTCTTTTATTATTCAGCTGTGGACCAAATAAAAAAGATGCTAACGCCTCTATCAATGACAAAAAAGTAGCTTTAGAAAAATTAAAACTCGAAAAAAATAATAAAGAGGAAGAAATACGGAAACTGGAAGAAGAACTCGCAAAAATAGATACAGCCGGTGATAATGATGCTAAAATCAAACTGGTTGCAGTAGCACCTGTAAGCCAGCAAGACTTTAAACATTACATAGACATCAGAGGCAAAATTGATGCTGAGAACATTTCATATATAACCCCAAGAGGTATGGGCGGACAAGTAAAAGCCATTTATGTTAAGGAAGGTCAACAGGTTTCCAAAGGACAGTTGCTTCTTAAATTGGATGATGCCATTCAAAATCAGTCTGTTATTGCCGCAAGGCAACAATTGGAAGGCATCAAAACACAATTGTCTTATGCCAGAAATATTTACGAACGTCAAAAAAGTCTTTGGGATAAGGGTATAGGAACAGAAGTTCAGCTGATTTCCGCTCAAACCAATGTAAAATCTCTTGAAGATCAGCTAAAAGCTGTATCCGAACAGGTAAAAGTTGGTGTGGAACAGCAAAATCTCACGAATGTGTACAGTG
>VERM01000032.1 GCA_018882645.1 Ferruginibacter sp. | reverse complement strand
GAGTATGTGGTCAATCCTTCTAGAAGTTATTTTTACAAACAACCCAATTATGCTACCATGAAAAAGGCGTATTGTGTTTCAGGTGAGGTTGTTTATGTACAGAAAATTGCCGGCGATTTTGGGTATGTGGAATTTTTCAATTCTGGTGGACAAAAGACAACCGGATGGATGTTGATGCGAGAGTTGTCGGAATTTTAATTTGAATCGAAAATCAGATTAAACGCCCTTCGCATACATTCAGTAGATGTAAGTAATCAACTCAATTACTTCATATCACTTATTGAAAAAGATTCACGGCCAACATAGGCGATGCTGTAATCTTTCGGAGAAACGATTTTCTCAACTGTTTTTACTCCGTTTGTATAAGTTGTTCTTGTGGCAATACCTCCTCCTTCGCTGCCGGCAATGCTAATTTTTTTGTTCCAATCCATAGAGAAAGATTCGTCTATTTCAATCGTAGTCCAAAGATTTGTGGATTTAACAAAAGCATTTTTCAAGGACATGCCCGTTAAAAAATCAACCAAAAAATTATCTGACCCATCCACATAATTATTGGCATAATAAGCGGCAGCTCCTGATTTAAAAAAGGGGTATGCATAATGAGTGACTCTTTTTTTTGCTTCTGAAATTCCTATATCATAATCATCTCCGGCCGATGATCCCGAACCATTACAAACAGATTTGAAAATCACCAGGGCATTGTGCTTTAGTTTTAAATCATTGATGATGGTTGCTGTTGAAATATTAGACGTTAAACAAAGTCCGCCAACATTACCATCTACACCGAGTGTGCTGCCATGTCCGGAATAAACTAAGAAGCTACAATAAGGCGCTATATTTTTTATTGCCGTCCAGTTGGCATCTTTATCATAAAATTTATATACATTAACACCATATTGCTCTAAAATGCCCGCAGTTTTATTCATTTTTCTGATGGCATCCATGGTTCCATCCTCCTGATGGCCCACGATTAAAACAGCATTGAGGCCTGATGAAGCATTGTACTGTCCGTAGGATTTTTCACCTGTAAAAACAATTCCTGTAATGATCAAGATTAAAACGACTATATTTTTCATTTTCTTTTAGATTTTTAAAATTGAATTTAGCAGATTGATTGTTTAAAAAAACTTAAATTTTCCATTTTCTCTTCAAATGCCAAAACAACAGTACAAAAGAGGCTCCGAATAAAAAATAGTAAAGCCAGTTTTTCCAGTCGGGACTAATCTCGAAAAATCCCCAACCCATGTATATGCCAAAAAATACATTAGCCATCATCCAAAGCAATACTTTGGAAATGGTGTTGGCAATCAACACTAAGAAAGCTCTAGTTTCATCTTCCATTCCCATGATTACAGTTTAAGTTTTGATTACAATAAGACAATTCACTTGATCAATTGTTTGGTAATCACCAAATCTCCCGAAACGATTTTTAGTATATATCGGCCTTTCGATAGATATTGAACCGGAATTTCCATATACTCCGCTCCGTTGATCAGCTCCACATCCCTGGCATACACCAGCCTTCCGTCACTGCCGTATAACATAATCCTTGCATTTACTGTCTTAAAGTTTTGCAGATAAATGTGAAAGGGCTGTTGTATAGGATTAGGAAATACTTCCACATATGGATCTCCTGTATTTCCGCCTAAAATTCTTTTAGAGGTATTCCCTTTACTAATGATCTGACAATCTTCATCTACCAGCACCGTATCCGGCACAAATCCAACATTTCTGAGAAATACCTGATTGTTTATTGTGGGTTCAACACGCAGTTTTTTACTTTGCACGGCATTTTTGAAAGTGAGTTCAACAGGTACATCAAAAAAAACAACCGAAGGATGAGAAGTGGATTGTCTGATTTGAAATTGTACAGCTCCGCTGCCTACCGAACTCCATTGAATATGAAATGAAGGAAATCCTTCTCCGCGATACCACTGGTCAAAAAATGTTTTCAAAGACCGACCGCCAGCCGATTCAAAATGTTTTTGCAAATCCGAGGTTCTTGCATAACCATATTTCAGTAAGGGATCTTCAAGGTATTGACGCAGCGCAGTAAAGAATGCCTCATCACCCAATTTCAGTCTGAGCATGTTCAATAGAAAAGAACCTTTGTTATATGACAATCGAAAGTCAAAAATCCTTGATACATTATTGGTGTCATTCACCATCACCGAACCGTCGACTTTAGATGTGATGTGCTCCACCACTGCTTTTCTCTCACCCATTGCATATTCAGGATATTTTTTTTCGTTGTATAACCTCTCCATATACGTTGCGAATCCTTCATTGAGCCAAATCTCCTCCCATGAGCCGCAGGTGATCTTATTGCCAAACCATTGATGGGCCAACTCATGCGCTACCAATACTTCATCGATGTTCACCATGAAAGAAGAGGTTTGATGTTCCATACCTCCGCCCCAACCAAATTGAACATGTCCGTATTTCTCTTTGATAAAGGGATAGCTTCCCAGTTTTTCGTGAAAAAATTTTATGGCATCCAGGCAATTTTGTGTGCCGGCTTCAAACTCGGACTGATTTTCCGGATAGCAGTATGTGACCATTGGCAAATCAATATCATCAATTTTTACAGAGCGGTTGAAAATATTGTAATTGGTAACGGCCAAACAGATGCCGTAGGTGGCAATAGGATAGCGATGTTTCCAGTGGGTGATTGTTTTACTTCCTCCTTCAAGAGGCATTTCGGATTGAAGCAATCCATTGCTTGCGGATTTGTATGCGGAGGGATGCGTGATGAATATATCTATAGAATCAGCTTTGTCATCGAGGCCGTTTTTGCAAGGCCACCAGTCTCTCGCTCCGTATGGCTCGCTTAATGTCCATATAACGGGAACGCCTGCATGCGTATCTTGTATAAATGAACCGAATCCGGTATTGGGTGGTACGCCTTTGTAATATATAGATACTGAATCTCTGACACCCGAATGGATTGAGTTAATAAATTGTACGTTTAAAACATTGTTGCTTTGGCTAAAGACTATGGACTTATCTTTTTGTTTGACACTGTCCACTCTAAGTTGATTGTGTAAATCCAGGGAAATACTGTTGGTAGTTTGGGTAATGATAAAACTGGCGGTCACTTTTCCTTTAATGTATCTTACCGCCGGATCGATCTCCCATTCGCATCGGTAGTGATGAACATTGAAGTTGTTTGATGCTGCTGTTCCCGGCTCCCTGCTCATAAGTCTGACGTGTGCTCTCCTTTCCCATTCGGATATGGCTTTGTTACCGTCATGAACATCTCTCATTTGTCCAAATGCACAACAGCTCATTAATATGAAAAAAAACAGGAGACGCATGTTTTTAATTTCTTTATTCAATCAATGATAAAGTTGGACATATTTTCTCAAATTACCATCAACCCGGATGTATTTGAAGGAGAAAACTCTTAATATATATAGTGGACTTGCCTTTCAATGGCTGTACCCAAAATAGCAGTAAATTTGTGTCATGCCTGGTTTTAACTATAATGATACTGTCAATTTGGCTTCTAAGTTTACTTTGCGCCGAATCTGGAATGCTTTTAAAGTATACAGCAGTTTCATTGTCAGTAAAATCACAGGCAAGCCTGTTCAATGGGGATTGCCCATTTCCATATCATTTGAGCCAACTACCAGTTGCAATCTTCGATGCCCCGAATGTCCCAGTGGCTTAAGGTCTTTCTCCCGGCCTACGGGTATGTTGCAAAAGGATTTTTTCAGGGAAACCATTGATGATATCCATCAGCATTTGTTATATCTCATTTTTTATTTTCAGGGAGAGCCATATCTTAATCCTGATTTTTTAGATATGGTAAAATATGCGTCATCTAAAAAAATTTATACGGCTACATCAACCAATGCCCATTATTTAAATGATGATGCTGCCAAAAAAACCGTAGAGAGTGGCCTCGATCGTTTAATCATTTCCATCGACGGAACCACACAGGATGTGTATAAGCAATACAGGGTTGGTGGCAATTTAGATAAAGTGGTGGAAGGTGCAAAAAACATTATAAAGTGGAGGAAGGCGCTGAAAAGCAAAACCCCATTCGTTTTTTTTCAATTTCTGGTAGTAAAACCCAACGAACATCAGATTGAAGAAATTAAAAAAATAGCAAAGGAAATAGGGGTAGATGAGGTTCGGTTTAAAACGGCACAGGTTTATGATTATGAAACCGATCCGAATCAGTTGATTCCTACGAATGACAGATATAGTCGGTATAAAAAAAATCCCGACGGCACTTATCGTCCCAAAAATAAATTAGCCAATCGTTGCTGGAAATTATGGCATGCCAATGTAATCACATGGGACGGACTGGTTGTACCTTGTTGTTTTGATAAAGATGCCATGCATCAGCTGGGAAATCTTAAAAATGAATCTTTCAAAAGTATATGGCACAACAGCAACTACAAACAATTTCGAGCTGAATTGACGAAAGGAAGAAAGCATATTGACATTTGTTCAAACTGCAGTGAGGGCGTTTCAGTATGGAAAGAATAACTCTGAATTAAAATCAACTGATGGAACAAAAATTTTTTAATGACAGATTGCGCCAGATTTTTTTGTTGGGCTTAATTGTCATCATTGCCATATTGCTTATTGCAGAACTGTCTGTTTTCATTCCAGGGATATTGGGTGGCATTACACTTTATATACTAAGTCGAAATTTGTTTTTTGATTTCATTCAGAAAAAAAAATGGAAAAAAGGTCTTGTTGCCATGCTCTTTATTTTTGTCTATGTTTTGATCATATCTATTCCGGTTTATTTGTCTGTTTACCTGATTTTACCCAAAATTCAGTCTCTATCAGGAAATGAAAACTTTATCATTAATGCATTAAAGGATGCCGATTTTCAGCTGAATAAGCGCTTTGGAATATCACTTTTAACCGTTGAAAATGCCAAGTCGCTTTCTTTGAAAATCTCTTCTTTCTTACCACAATTACTCAACAGTACTGCCAATATTCTAACCAACACAATAATGATGTTTTTTTTATTTTACTATTTATTGATACATGGTAAGGAGGTTGAAAGCTATCTCGGAAAAATTATTCCGTTAAAAAAAGAAAACATCAACATATTGGCCGGAGAAACAAAAATGATGATCAAGGCCAATGCATTGGGGATTCCATTTATCAGTGTGATTCAGGGAATTTTTGCCACTCTGGGATATTGGATTTTTGGTGTGCAGGACTGGGCGTTGTGGGGTTTCATGACGGGTATCTTTGCTTTTTTCCCATTGGTGGGCACCATGATCATTTGGGTGCCGCTTGTATTATTGCTTTATTCAAAAGGACTGGTATGGCAACCAACCGGCCTAGCTATTTACAGCGGCATTGTAACCGGAAACGTGGATTATTTAGCCAGGTTGGGGCTGATGAAAAAGCTTGGTAATGTTCACCCAATTGTAACCATACTGGGTGTTATTGTCGGGTTGAATCTTTTTGGTTTTATGGGGTTGATTTTCGGGCCATTGCTTATCAGTTATTTTATCATTTTGGTTAAAATATACATCAACGAATTTGATCATAAGCGCAGTGAGCGCTTGGATGGCAATGCTGATACTTCCATAACTGAGTACTGATTAAATCTTCGTTTTGTTTTTTTTAACAATGCATTCATTAGATTTGTGAAACATTGTTCAAACCTATTTTTATTATTCAATCCAATACAATGACGCGTATTTTCCAGTTGTGTTTTTTTGTTTTCTTTTTTTGTTTCACTAAGTTTTCATTAAAAGCACAGCCTAAACTGGACAAAGAAGAAATGAGAGCAGTATGGGTAGCTACTGTTGAAAATATTGACTGGCCTGCAGCGAAGGGATTGAGTCCGGAAGAGCAAAAATCCTCTTTCATTGATTTGCTGGATTTACACAAGCGAAATGGCATCAACACCATGATTGTACAGATTCGTCCGTGTTCCGATGCTTTTTATCCTTCACCCTTTGAGCCCTGGAGCGAATGGCTTACGGGCAAACAAGGGAGGGCTCCCGATCCATATTATGATCCACTGGATTTCATGATAAATGAAACACATAAACGAGGGATGGAGTTTCATGCATGGTTAAATCCTTACAGGGCGGTATTCAATATTTTTAACTCTTCTATTGCATCCAATCATATCAGTAAAAAGCATCCAGAATGGTTTCTGACTTATGGAGACAAAAAATATTTTGATCCCGGTAACAAAGAGGTTCATGAATATGTGGTTGGAATTGTACATGACATCGTAAGCAAATACGATGTGGATGCGATTCATTTTGATGATTATTTTTATCCTTATCCTATTCCGGGCAAGCCATTCCCAGATAGCAAGACATACAGGAAGTATGGCCAGCAGATGAGTTTGGATGACTGGAGAAGAAGCAATACGGATTCTATTATTTATAAAATTTCTACTACCATCAGAGCGATCAAACCCGAATGTCAGTTTGGGATAAGTCCTTTTGGGGTGTGGAGAAATTCGGACAAAGATCCTTTGGGCAGTGATACAAAAGCCGGACCAACCAATTATGATGTGTTGTATGCCGATATTCTTCTGTGGTTGAAAAAAAGCTGGATAGATTATGTGACTCCGCAGATTTATTGGGAGATAGGACATAAGCTTGCTCCATACGAAGTACTGATTGATTGGTGGAGCAGAAACACGTATGGCAAAAACTGTTACATAGGTCTGGCGCCATACAGAGCAGGCAGCAATAAAGCATGGAAAAGTCCAACTCAATTGACCCGTCAGATAGACAAAATCAGATCCACGCCAAATATCAAGGGGATGGTTTTTTTTAGCAGTAAATCATTGGAAAATAATTTGAATGGATGGGCTGACAGCTTAAGACTGAATTATTTTAAAACACCGGCGGTTCCTCCCAGAAGCAGATAAAGATTAGAGTCTCACAAGTGCTTACAGTTCAATTGTGAATTCATTGCCTTTTAGAGGCGATGTTAAAAAAACTGATTTCTATTTGATTTTAACCCTATTGGTATCGTAATTTTGTCTTTTAAAATGCTTCATTTTTAAGGCGAATTTTCATGGCGCTTCAACAGAGTTTACAGCAAAAACTGTTACAACGGCTATCCCCTCAGCAAATACAACTGATGAAGCTGTTGCAGGTGCCTACTGCTCAGCTGGAAGAGCGCATCAAAGAAGAACTTGAAGAAAATCCTGCATTGGAGCTTGCAGATGAGAATTATGAGGATGAATTTGGGTCGCAGGAAGAATTTAATGTTGACAATGAGTCTGATGAGGATCCCGACGGCAGCGAGGAAGATTATGAAAATATCGATATCTCTGATTATGTTTCGGATAGCGATGATGATACAGGTGATTATAAATTGAGAGATGATTTTTATCCTGATGATGGAAATGACAATAAAGGATTTGTACAGAAAGTAGAAGTTGGATTTAATGAACTGATGTTGCAGCAGCTTGGACTTCTTAAACTAGGCAAACTGGAAAGAACAATAGCTGAACAAATCATCGGCAGTCTGGATGATGACGGTTATTTGAGAAGAGATATTTCATCCATCATAGATGATCTCGCATTTCGGCAAAATATCGAAACTGATTTGTCTACTGTCAAACGCATTATAGGATTGATTAAGCAATTTGATCCGCCCGGTGTTTGTGCGCAGAATTTGCAGGAATGTCTGCTCATTCAACTCGAAAGAAAGATTGATGAAGGACAAAATGTTGAACTGGCCATTAAAGTGTTACAAAAATATTTTGATGAGTTTACCAAAAAGCATTACGAGAAAATTCAGAAAGGACTTAATCTTTCAGATGATCAATTGAGAGAAGTCATTCAGCATATCATCAAACTCAACCCTAAGCCCGGAGATACAGCGAGTGAGGCGAGTAAGGCTGAAAACTATATCATTCCTGATTTTTTTGTATTCAATAATCTTGGTAAGCTTGAACTTACCTTAAACAGCAAGAATGCCCCTGATCTCAGAATCAGTGAAGGATACAGAGATATGCTGAAAGATTATGATAAAGGATCTAAAAAAGACAAGAGACAAAAAGAAGCCGTAGTTTTTATCAAACAAAAACTCGATTCGGCAAAATGGTTTATTGATGCAATAAAACAAAGGCAGGAAACACTTACAAATACAATGAATGCCATCATTCAATATCAGTATGATTTTTTTATCTCAGGAGATGAAACAGATCTGAAGCCTATGATATTGAAGGACGTGGCAGAAAAAACAGGACTAGACATTTCTACCATCAGCCGAGTGGCCAACAGCAAATTTGTACAGACTGAATTCGGGACCTATCGGTTGAAGTTTTTCTTCAGCGAAAGTCTTCAAACCGATAGCGGAGATGAGGTAAGCACAAGAGAGGTTAAGAAAATTTTGATGGATTTAATCCATGATGAAAATAAAAAGAATCCCCTTAGCGATGAAGCTCTGACCGACATGCTACAGGAAAAAGGGTATAATATTGCCCGTCGAACAGTAGCCAAATACAGAGAGCAGTTGAATGTTCCCGTAGCGAGGTTGAGAAAAATTTTATAATATCTATTTCACATCATGCAAGTCATACATTCAGAACAAACAAAAGAATATCAGCCGGGTGGGCCAACTAAATTTATCGCTCATTTCCTGTCGTATATCTTTCATCCGGTATTTACGCCCATTTATATAACCTACTATCTGCTATATCTGCATCCATTGGCTTTCGTTGGATTTTCTAAAGCAGAGAAAATTCAAACATTAATTATTGTAGCATTGAATCTGACTGTGTTTCCATTGATCAGCGTGTTGTTGTTGAAAGCTCTTGGATTCATTCAGTCGATTTATCTCAGAACACAGAAGGACAGAATCATTCCATACATTGCTTCCGGAATATTTTTCTTCTGGGCTTATACGGTTTTTAAGCAGCAACAGATGTATCCTTTGCTTTTGACTTCATATGTTTTTGGAGTTTTTCTTGCCTCTTCAGCTGCACTTATTGCCAATATCTATCTGAAAGTTAGTATGCATGCGATCGGAATGGGAGGCTGGCTGGCTCTGATGCTTCTGATTTTATTTCAGGGGAATGTATTCTTAACATGGCCATTTGCACTTGTCATTTTATTATCCGGTCTGATTTGCTCTGCCCGTCTTTTGTTGAATGCCCACCAACCTAAAGAGATTTATATCGGCTTTTTCCTAGGGATGGCGGCTCAAATTGCAGCTGCATATATTGTTTGGTAAAATATATTGATTCTTTTTCTTCAATTCACCCCCTCTGCCTATTACCGTTACATATTTATTTACTCACACCTATACTCGCGATTTCACCCCTTCGTACATTTGTGTCATGCCCAAATATTTAGATGAATTAAATGAACCACAGAAAGAAGCTGTACTGCATCGTGACGGACCGGTGATGATTATTGCAGGAGCGGGAAGCGGAAAAACCAAAGTAATTACTACACGTATTGCGCATCTGATGGCCACAGGAGTAGATGCATTCAATATTCTTGCACTCACCTTTACCAATAAGGCGGCTGCTGAAATGAAAGAAAGAATTGAAAGGATTTTAGGTGGTACGGAAGCCAGGAATTTATATATCGGAACTTTTCACAGTGTGTTTGCCAGGATATTGAGATCAGAGGCCCCGCAACTTGGTTATCCTTCCAATTTTACCATTTATGATACCGATGATGCCAAATCAGTATTGAAGGCGATTATAAATGAAATGAATCTGGATGATAAACAGTACAAGCCCAATATAGTTTACAATCGCATTTCCAATGCCAAAAATAGTCTGGTTGGTCCGGCTGAGTATCTCAACGACGGACTCATTCAACAGGAGGATGCCCGTTCCAACCGTTCACAGATTGGTGCCATTTATGATGCTTACAGTAAACGTTGTTTTAAGAACGGTGCCATGGATTTTGATGATTTGTTGTTCAAAATGTATATCCTGCTTAAAAACTTCCCTCAGGCATTGAGCAAATATCAGCAGAAGTTCCGGTATATCATGATAGATGAGTATCAGGATACCAATACTGCACAGTATGAAATCATCAAGCTTTTGGGAGCTATGCATGAGAATGTATGTGTGGTAG
>VERM01000031.1 GCA_018882645.1 Ferruginibacter sp. | reverse complement strand
TCGCTTCGCTCCCGGGACTTCCTCGCCTGAATAAATTCAGGCTCGTTGACTGCGGCTAAGGAGGAATATGTTTCAGCTTTTTATAGTTACCTGAATTAACTTGTTCCTTCTAACCATCCCGTTCGCTTCGCTCCCGGGACTTCCTCGCCTGAATAAATTCAGGCTCGTTGACTGCGGCTAAGGAGGAATATGTTTCAGCTTTTTATAGCTACCTGAATTAACTTGTTCCTTCTAACCATCCCGTTCGCTTCGCTCCCGGGACTTCCTCGCCTGAATAAATTCAGGCTCGTTGACTGCGGCTAAGGAGGAATATGTTTCAGCTTTTTATAGTTACCTGAATTAACTTGTTCCTTCTAACCATCCCGTTCGCTGCGCTCCCAGGACTTCCTCGCCCGTTGAGTGCGGCTAAGGAAAAATAATTTCTAATGACTTTTTATATTCACCCCCTTTCTCCTTTAGGGGGGAAGGGTTGGGGATAGGGGTCATCAGGGACGCAAAAATACTGATTTTCAGTTTTTAAACAAATACATTTTCCAATTTATACACCCCAAAAACCATTTTTTTCTTCTATTCCCACATATATTCCGTCTTCACGCTCCTCAACTGCAAAAGTCTTCAAAAAATATCCCTCTCCGCTTACATTCCTTCCTCCCGATAAACTAAACTTATACCGATGCAAAGGACAAACAATATTCCCCAACACATCTATATAACCGTCCGCCATCCTCGCCCCGGCATGCGGACATTTAGCCGCACAGGCCTTCAACTGTTCTCCCACCATAGCCACACATACAGCCTTCTCCCCGGCCAAAACTTCTGCCAAATGGGTTCCACCGGAAAATAATTCCAATCTGCTTTCGGATATTTTATGCCATTGAATCAGTTTCAAAGGTTTAAGAGGTTTAAGAGGTTTAAGGGGTTGAAGAGAGCGTTTTTAATAAGAAATCAATCTCTGTGTAAACGCTGCTTTCTTCATTTGACAATGGTTAATTTGAACTTCAAAAAAACAGAAATAAATTGGGAAAAAACATTTTTTCTGCCGTTATTTTCTTGTTTTTAAGCAATCAATATTGAAGATGTTTGACAAATGGAAATATTAAAGAGTGAGATAAAAATACATTTTATTAGAAAGCAGCACGTTATGCTTGATTTTGATTTAGCAAGTTTATATCAAATTGAAACAAAAGTTCTTAATCAGTCCGTAAGAAGAAACCTTGAAAGATTCCCTGAGGACTTTATGTTCAGGCTCAACAAGGAAGAATGGAATAATCTGATGCGGTCACAAATTGTGACCGCATCCGTAAAGAAAAGAAACACCAAGGTTCTTCCTTTTGCGTTCACTGAACATGGCGTTACAATGTTATCAAGCGTGCTGAGAAGTCAAAGAGCTGTAAAGATGAATATAGCAATTGTAAGAGCATTTGTCGCTATGAGGAATGTGTTGATAGATTTTAAAACAATAAACGAACAATTGAAATTTCTGAAAGAAAAAATTGGAGAACACGATGGTCAATTAAATGAAATCTATAATTCCATTGAAATGTTATTGATTCAAAAGAAAAATCTTCAGGATTGGAATGACAGAGATAGAATAGGATTTAAAACGGAAGCTTAAGCGTTAGGCATCAATAAAAAAACTCCGCCTTATAAGGATACCTGATCTGATATAACTCACGCACACGATTAAGAATAGTCTGTCTCAATACATCCAGATTGCGCCGTTCTGTAGCCGAAACAAAAACACAATTTCCCTTAGTCTCTTCCTGCCAACGCTCTCTCAACTCACGCAAGATATCCTGCTTCACTTCCTCCTCCAGCCACTCATCAAATGTAATAGCTTCGTAACGGTCCATCTTATTGAAAATAGTAATCGTTGGCTTCTCTCCGGCTTTCAATTCAGCTAATGTTTTATTCACAACCTCCCACTGCTCCTCATATCGGGGATGTGATATGTCCACCACATGCAACAATATGTCCGCTTCCCTCACTTCATCCAGCGTACTCTTGAAGCTCTCCACTAAATGATGTGGCAGTTTTCTTATAAAACCTACAGTATCACTTAATAAAAAAGGGGTTTGTTCAAACACAACTTTTCTTGTGGTCGTATCTAAAGTGGCAAAGAGTTTGTTTTCTGCAAATACTTCACTCTTACTCAGGATATTCATCAATGTGGATTTTCCCACGTTGGTATAGCCTACCAATGCAACACGGATAAACTCTCCTCTTTCTTTTCTTTGTGTAAATGCCTGCTTGTCTATTTCGGATAGGCGTTTACGTAATAAAGCTATTTTATCTTTGACAATACGTCGATCCGTTTCTATTTCCGTCTCACCCGGACCTCTGGTGCCTACACCCCCTCCCTGTCTTTCCAAATGTTTCCACATACCTTTCAAACGAGGAAGTATATACTGATACTGCGCCAGCTCCACCTGTGTTTTAGCCTGAGCCGTCTTTGCCCTTGCCGCAAATATGTCGAGTATCAAATCACTTCGGTCAATAATTTTAACCCCCAATAATTTTTCGATATTGATGATTTGAGATCCGGTAAGTTCGTCATCAAAGACGACCATATTGATATCTCCTTTAGATATCAGATAATTTTTTATCTCCTCCAGTTTTCCTTTTCCCAAAAAAGTCTTACTGTCAGGATGCAACATCTTCTGTGTAAAGCGTTTAACAGTAAGCGCTCCGGCAGTCTCCGCCAAAAAAGCCAACTCGTCCAGATACTCCACCACCTGCTGCTCTGTCTGTCCTTTCTGCACCAGACCCACAAGCACAGCCTTTTCTTCTCTATTGACTATTTTCTTTTTTTCTATCACGGATTATAAATTGTCAATGTGCCGATGTAACAATTTGCTGATGTGGCGATGTGACGATGTAACGATGATACAATGGCGAAAATATTCATCTATAATCAGGACATTGGCACATTAGCAAATCAGCACATCATTTATTTAACATTCTTCACCCATTTTTTCAGAGACTCGCAATTTTTATACTCGTCATCAATCATGATGTAATAGGTCTTGATTTTTTCATTGAACCACCTCTCCAATGTATTCTCTTTCTTGACCTCAAGTGCACGTTGTGCTATTTTATTGTAGTCGTCTTTAAGGTTCTCTCTGTGAGGCTCTGTTTTCGTTTTAAGATAAACAATACGTACTCCTTTTTTACCGCGTTCATCGACAAACTCAACAGGCTTGGAATATTCTCCCACCTTCAGTTCGTTCAACATCATTACCAAATCTTTATCCAGCTCATCAATTGACAGGCTCGTTCCTCCATTTCTGCTTTGCAACATCCCCGCTGTAAATTTGCTGCCTTCATCATCACTGTAACGGGAAACCGCCACGCCAAAATCAATGATACCTGTTATGAGCTTCGACCTGACCGTATCCATCTTTGACATCGCGTCTTTGATTTCATATTGGGTAATCGGCGGAATTTTTAAAATATGCCTCACAACAGCATCATCGCCGGCCCTGCTGACAAGCTGAATGATGTGATATCCAAATTTGCTTTTAAATGGATTGGACACCTGCCCCTCTTTCAACGTAAATGATTTAGACAGCCATACGTTGTCCAAGTCTTTTTGATTGCGGTTGATTTCATATCGTCCACCGCTTGCCTTACTTCCGGGATCGTCGGTGAAAATGGATGCAAGGGTAGCAAAATCTTTGTTACCCGATTCGATCTGTCTTTTATAATCACTCAATTGCTCAATACAATATTCTTCGGCATCGCGACTGGCTTTGGGATAAATCACAATTTGTCCTATTTCCAGTTGAGTCTCATAAAAGGGAAGACTGTCTTTTGGGATGGTTTCAAAATAGGCTTTCGCTTCATTGGGCGTTATTTTAATTCCATCAACGATTTTATTCTTCATTAAGCTGGAAAGCTTTCTGTCTCTGAAAGACTCACGAAAATCTTCCTTGATCTGATAAATGGTTCGGCGAGCCGTTCGCTCCACCTCCTCCTTTGAGCCAAGTTGTCTGATATAAAAACGGATCTGATTGTCTATGTCTGCTTCAACCTCTTCTTCTGAAACATTAATGGAATCTTTTTCAGCCTGTAATACCAGTGCTTTAGATATCATTCTTTGCTCAAGCAATAAACAGTTGGCATCTGCAGGCGGCTCAACCCCCTGACTGATCATTTCCTGAATAGCACTCTCCAGATCGCTCTTCATAATGATTTTATTTCCAACCACGGCAATGATTTTATCCGCCAACACTTTTTTGGATTGAGAAAATGTAGTAGATAGATTCAGAGAGAATACGATTGTTAGAAGAATATTGTATTTGAGCATAGATATAAATGGTTTGATGGTTTAGTGGTCTAGCGTTTAATGGTTATTGAATTCTCAACGGAACCTTTAAACCCTAAAACTTTTAAACCCTTAAACTGAGTTCACCTTTGGTAAACTCAAAGCGTTCTCTTCACTTCCACCTCTTCAAATGCTTCTACGATGTCACCCACTTTGATATCATTGTAATTTTTGATTACCAAACCGCACTCCATACCTGAGGTAACTTCTTTGGCATCATCACGAAAACGTTTTAAACTTCCCAGTTCCCCGGTATAGATTACGATGCCCTCACGAACAAGACGGACCCTATTGTTGCGGGCTATTTTTCCATCAAGCACCTGACAGCCGGCCACAGTGGCCTTATCAAATTTATACGTCTCTTTGATTTGTACGTTGGCGAGGATTTTTTCTTCAACTGTGGGTTCAAGCATTCCCTCCATTGCACTTCTGATTTCTTCAATAGCGTTATAGATGATGGAATACAATTTGATTTGTATGGATTCATTTTCAGCCAAACGTGCGGCCTGTATAGAAGGACGAACATTGAAGCCAATGATGATGGCATCAGAAGCATTTGCAAGTGTAACATCACTTTCGGTAATGGCACCTACTGCTTTATGAATTACTTTCACCACAATTTCTTCCGTGCTCAGTTTTTGTAATGAATCACTCAATGCCTCTACCGATCCATCCACATCTCCTTTTATAATTACATTCAGTTCTTTAAAGTTACCTAATGCCAGACGTCGACCGATCTCATCAAGCGTAATATGTTTTTTCGCACGCATACCCTGTTCACGCAAAATTTGTCCGCGTTTGTAAGCCATCTCCCTCGCATCTGCTTCATCTTCAAAAACTTTAAAAGTCTCACCCGCCTGAGGCGCACCATTCAATCCCAAAATAAGCACAGGGGTTGATGGTGGTGCCGACTCTACTCTCTGATTACGTTCATTGTACATGGCTTTTACTTTACCAAAGTACTGGCCGGATACGATCATATCTCCCTGATTCAGTGTTCCGTTTTGTACCAGTATGGTGGCCACATAACCACGACCTTTGTCCAGCGATGCTTCAATAATCGTTCCGGATGCCTGTTTATTTGGATTGGCTTTCAATTCGAGAATATCCGTTTCGAGTAATATTTTTTCCAATAGCAAATCAATGTTGAGTCCTTTTTTAGCACTGATTTCCTGGCTTTGATATTTACCGCCCCAGCTTTCTACGAGAATATTCATTCCCGCAAGTTGCTCTTTAATTTTATCGGGATTAGCTCCGTCTTTATCTACTTTGTTGATTGCAAAAATCATAGGCACACTTGCTGCCTGAGCATGTGAGATAGCCTCTTTGGTTTGAGGCATTACTGCATCATCTGCAGCAACTACAATCACTGCAATATCCGTTACCTTAGCACCACGGGCACGCATAGCCGTAAATGCTTCGTGACCCGGCGTGTCTAAAAATGTAATGGCTCTTCCGTCGGTCAGTGTCACTTCATAAGCACCGATGTGCTGAGTGATGCCACCTGCTTCGCCGGCAATGACGTTAGTATTTCTGATGTAATCGAGTAAAGATGTTTTACCGTGATCAACGTGTCCCATGATGGTGACAATGGGCGGTCTCGGAATCAGATCTTCCGGACTGTCCTCTTCCTCTTCTACCTCCAGTTCGGCAGCATCATCCACACCAATAAATTCCACTTCATAATTAAATTCACTTGCTACCAATTCAATGACATCTGCTTCCAGGCGCTGATTGATAGAAACCATGATACCCAGGCTCATACATTTGCTGATGATGTCTGCAAAACTCACGTCCATCAATCCGGCAAGTTCACTCACTGATATAAATTCCGTTACCTGTAGTTTGTTGGACGTTTCTGCTCCTTCTCCCAACTGCTCCGCAGCCTCCTCGCGTTTTGCCTTGCGGTATTTGGCTTTCAGGCTCTTTCCTCTTCCACCCGCACCGGCGAGTTTGGCCTGTGTCTGTTTAAGTTTTTCCTGAATTTCTTTTTCATCGATGACCTTGTCATCTTTTCTGGAATCAGATCCCCGCTGAAATCTACCACCTCCTTGTTTGCCGTCTTGATAAGAGCGTGCTCCTCTTTGTGGCCCTTGTTCTTCCTTAACCGGCACTCCTTTTTTCTGAATGGGAATGCGTTTGCGCTTATGCTTTTCATCGGCATCCCTTTTGGGACGGGTGTCGCTGTCAATTGGAAGCTCAATTTTCCCGAGAATTTTTGGTCCTGAAAGTTTATCAGCCTGAATGTTTTCAATAGCGGGCGGAGCAGCTTCTTCCGTTTGTGGCGGTAGTGTGGGCGACGCTTCGGCGGCATCAGGCTTATTCGATTTTTGCTCAGCTTTTTCTGATTCTTCTTTCTTTTTTCCTTTTTTGGGTCGCGTAGATGAGTCTATCGCATCCAGATCAATTTTATCGATAATCTTTGGCGCTTCAAGTTCGGGCGCCTCAATTTTACTGATGACTTTTTTGCCTACGGCTTTGGCTGCCTCTTCCTGTTCATCAGAAGCTGTGACTTCGGGCTGTACTTCTGCTTTTGATTTATCTTCTTTCTTTTTTATGGAAAGATCTTCCTCATCACGCTTTTTCTTAGCATCTGCGGCAGCACCTTTTGGCAAGTCTACCTGCTCAGCTTTTTGCTTTGCCGCTTTGTCCTGCTGAAACTCAGCCTGCAATACGCGATACATTTCCACCGTGAGTTTGGAGGAAGGTTTCAAATCATCTGCATTGAAGTTCTTGGACACAAGAAACTCAATCAAGGTATGGGTACCTATGTTGAATTCCTTGGCAGCTGCCATTAACCTTGGTGTATTTACTTCTGACATTCGTTTTATATTGATGCACTATTGTGTGCTTCAATTTTTCATTTATGGGTTTATTAATAAAGCATGTCAAAGACATGCAATGAATTATTCTTTTTCGAACTCTTCTTCCAGTATTCTTCTGATGTCTGCAATTGTTTCTTTTTCCAGATCCGTTCTACGCTCAAGCTCTTCGGCAGTAAGATCCAATACTGAACGGGCGGTATCGCAACCCACACGTTTAAGCTCATCAATAATCCAGGTGTCAATTTCATCGCTGAATTCATCGAGGTCAATATCAAATTCATCTACTTCGCCTTCATTATCGCGGAATACATCTATTTCAAAGCCGGTAAGCTCGCAGGCAAGTTTGATATTTACACCGCGGCGGCCAATGGCCAAAGAAACCTGATCGGGCTTGAGAAACACATTTGCATGTTTTTTTTCTGTATCCATATCAATGCTTGTAATCTTTGCCGGTGTAAGTGAGCGCTGAATGAGCAGCTGTGTGTTTGCCGTCCAGTTGATTACGTCGATGTTTTCATTTTTCAACTCTCTAACGATACCGTGTATACGACTACCTTTCATACCCACGCAGGCTCCTACAGGATCAATTCTGTCGTCATAACTTTCTACAGCCACTTTCGCTCTTTCTCCGGGATCTCTTACTATTTTCTTTACCACAATCAATCCGTCGAAAATTTCGGGCACTTCTATTTCGAGGAGTTTTTCCAGGAAAGAAGGACTGGTGCGTGACAGAATGATAATTGCCTGACTGTTTTTCAGTTCTACTTTTTTCACTACCGCACGAATGGTGTCTCCCTTCTTGAAGTAATCGCTGGGAATTTGTTCAGACTTAGGGAGCAACATTTCATTGCCGTCTTCATCAAGAATGAGTACTTCTTTTTTCCATACCTGATATATCTCTCCGCTAACGATATCGCCTATACGATCTTCATATTTTTTTATCAGCACATTTTTTTTCAAATCGTTGATTCGGGCGGCAAGTGTTTGTTTGCCGGCAAGAATCGCCCTGCGGCCGAATTCTTTCTGAATGTCAACTTCTTCGTACAGCTCTTCGCCCACTTGGTAATCGGGTTCTATTTTGATGGCGTCTTTGTATTCAATCTCAGTGAGCGTATTATAGAGATCATCATCATCTACGATTGTTCTTCTGCGAAAAATTTCAAGATCACCTTTCTGGTCATTTACAATGACATCGAAATTTTCATCACTGCCGTATTTTTTACGGATCAGCGTTTTGAATACATCTTCCATCACTTTCATCAGTGTAGGGCGGTCTATCCCTTCTGCTTCCTTAAATTCCTGAAACGATTCAATCAAGTTAATGCTTGCCATAATCCTTGCCGAACTTTCTCCCGTGATGTACGAGACCCCGTCGGACGTGGGTTTTAGGTTTAATTAAAATGTTATTAGCACTTTGGTTTGTTGTATGTCTGAAAATGTTAGCTGCAGTTGATGCTGAACGGCTTTTTTTCCTTTACCTTCTGTAAACTCCAGCACAATTTCATCATCACTTACAGCGGTCAGTTTGCCTTGTTTTATATTGCCGTCCTTCAGCTTGACCTCTATATTTCTGCCGATGTTTTTTTTATACTGTCGAAGCATTTTCAGCGGCTCATCGATTCCCGGACTGGACACTTCCAGAGAAAAATCTCCGTCGGGGTACATGCCTGATTCCTCTATTTTTTTGTATAGTGCCCGATTGATTTTGATACATTTTTCAATACCCAGACCACTGTCCGCATCGAGATAGATTTTGAAATTGTTGGTAGGCTTCACTTTCATGTCTACCAAAAAAACATCTCCTTCCAAAAGGGGATCAAGCAATTTCTTTATTTTATCCAATTGAGTGTCAATAACCATAGTGTTCACAAAAGAAGAAGGGAACGACTCCGTTCCCTTCCATTTTTCTCATTTGCTGGTGCGAAGTTAATTAAGATGAAGCAAATCGCCAAAACTATCTCTCTCCATACATAAATTTTAACGTAATGATACAAGAGGCTTGTATACCTTTGCACTATGATAAAACTCATTTTTCAGCTGTTCATTATTTATTTGCTGTACAAATTTGTGTTTGAATTCATCATTCCCGTGTACAGAACTACTTCTCAAGTGAAGAAGAAAATGAACGAAATGCAGGAGAAAATGCAAGAACAAGAAAATAAGTACAATAATCATACCAATCCTGGTCCGCAAACCAAGAAAAATTTCGATGCTGATTATATTGATTATGAGGAGGTTAAGTAGAGAGGGGGGAAATGTTCAATGAAAAATGTAAAATATTCAATGTAAAAATATAGTCGGTTACTTTTCTCAAATTTATTTACATTTGCATCCCATTTCCTTGAAAGGAAAGGGCCTATAGCTCAGCTGGTTAGAGCACCTGACTCATAATCAGGGGGTCCCTGGTTCGAGCCCAGGTGGGTCCACAAATTCAGAATGAGAATTGCTAAGCCTAATTCTCATTCTTGAATTAATCCTAATTTATCCCCTCTTTTTCTCCTTCTAAATATCAAGATGTCATTGTGACTGTTAAGGATTTTACCAATTTAATTTAGGGTAATTCTCGGACGCAACATCTCACTTACATGCTGATTCTTACAACCATACTTATCTGTTGTTCGATACAAGCTTTGCAACCTGATTCGCAACCTGATTCGCAACCCGCTTCGCAACCCGCTTCGCAAGGCGAGGGCGAGGGCGAGGGCAAGTAAGAAAGCCGAAACGGACCTGTATGAATGTAATCAGAACTTTGAAATTAAAACCATTACTATTGTCGTGATAAAAAAGATTCCTCTTTTACAAGCTATTTATTGAGAACCCGACAAAAAAAGGAATGTAAATATTTTAAACTCAGTTTAAGCATTAGCAATGCTGAAACGATATCAAAGAGTCCAACGACAGAATCTTTACACAGAAATATGAATCTATGCGGCAGCAAGTTTG
>VERM01000030.1 GCA_018882645.1 Ferruginibacter sp. | reverse complement strand
TTGAATTTAGATTACAATCAATTCACTTCAGTCCCATCAGTCGTCTTTCAAATGAATAGTCTGGATCATTTGCATATGAATAAAAATCAAATAGACAATGTTCCTAAGGATATAGGGGGGGCTAAAAAACTGGCCTGTTTAAAATTGAATTTCAACCGATTAACGGGATTGCCGGAAGAGATCAGAAATCTTTCAACATTGAAGTATATCGAATTGACTGATAATAAGATGACGCAAATACAGAAAGAGCATGTAGCAAGTCTTCTTCCCAAATGTAATTTTTACTTTAATATAAAAGAGTAATATTTTTATTATTAAAAGATTGAATCTACCGAATTAAATTGTGAAAAATAGGTATCTTTCCCTTGATGTGTTCAGAGGTGCTACAGTAGCATTGATGATTCTTGTTAACAATCCTGGTTCATTTACCGAGATGTACTCTCCGCTAGCGCATGCTCATTGGGAGGGATGTACTTTTGCCGATCTGGTATTCCCTTTTTTTCTGTTCGCTGTAGGAAATGCGATGGCTTTCGCTCTGCCTTCATTAAAAGAAAAAAGCAGAACTGTTTTTTTTGTTAAAATCTTTAAACGAGCAATCATTATTTTTATCATTGGCCTATTGCTCAACTGGAGCCCATTCGTCAAATGGGAACATGATCAGTTGATCTTTAAAGCCTGGCAAAATGTAAGAATATTTGGAGTGCTTCAACGTATCGCTATTTGCTATTTTTTTGCCTCACTCTTGATTTACTTTTTTGATGGAATTAAATTATTGCTTATTTCACTTTTTTTGCTGGCTCTGTATTGGTTGATGTGTTACAGTCTGGGAGAAGGGAGTGCGCCATACTCATTAGAAGGCTTCTTCGGTACCAATATAGATATCCAGCTCGTAGGTTTGGATCATATTTACAAAGGGAATAAAATTCCTTTTGATCCCGAAGGTCTAGTAAGCACTCTTCCGGCAATAACTCAGGTAATATTTGGTTATATCGCAGGAAGGATTATCATCTCCAAAGGAAAAAATTATGCAATGATTACACGTCTTAATTTTATCGGAATGCTGCTTATAGCAGCAGGGGCTATATGGGCTTTATTTTTTCCTTTGATAAAAAATATCTGGTCAAGCAGCTATGTGATATATACTACCGGCATTGCGGTGGTTGTCATTTGTATTTTGATTTTTCTGATTGAATTAAAAAATCTAAAAGGTGCAGCTACTACATTTTTTGATGTGTTTGGAAAAAATGCGCTTTTCATTTTTGTCATTAGCGGTTTACTGCCAAGGGTTCTAAATATCATTCGAATTGATGCGGGGGTAAATGATAAAGGGGAAAAGATTTTTCTCTCGCCTCAGGGATGGATGTATAAATATGTCTTAAGGGGGATTTCTGAAAATCCTCAATTCGGATCTTTTCTTTATTCTTTACTTTTCTTAATGCTGTTCTGGACAATTGGGTATGTATTGTACCGGAAAAAAATATACATAAAAGTTTAACCATTCCCATCAATTCAACACCCCCGGATATTCGCTGATCCATCTGAAAGTACATCCATATTTCAGTTGTAATTCATCAATAAATAGCGAGAGATTGTCTAATGATGTTTTATTTGGGAAAAGATAGTCATGAAGCAGTATAACGGTATTGTTTTTAAATGGCGCATAGCGTGAATTTCTTTTATTCATTACTTCAGTTATCATTTCTTTGACCGTCATTGAATCTTTTGAATGCCAGGGTTTCCATGAGTAATTCCATCCTATAAGATGTTCATTCGATTGAACTGAATCAAGATATCGCATCATTTTTTTAGAGACTTTATCGCTACCGACTTTAAAATCTTTAATTCTCCAGGTACTTGTTCCCGGTAATCTTGTAATGTAGCTATTGGGAGGCAGGTGCGTTTTATTTTTTTGAATGTCGTTCCATACACTTTCAGGATTTTGATAGTATTTGGTATACTTTCCTCCTGTTATGGCATGAGTATAGGAGTGGTTAAAAATTTTGAAAAGAGGATTTTCTGCAACACTGTGAAATACACTGTCGTAATAGGATGAGCGATCAACTTGCGAACCGATGATGAAAAAACTTGTCTTTATGTTTTTTTCAGTAAGCAGTTTGCTAAGGTCGGAAGTGGTTTTAAATGGTCCATCATCAAATGTCAGATAAATATTCAGAGAAGTGTCTCCATTTGGTTTTAAAACATAAGCAGGGGCATTTTGGGAAATGTCTGTCTCAACAGATTCTTTCTTGGTTTCCTTTTTCTCAGATACTCGTTCATTCACGGGATTGTTTCCACAACTTAAGCAAATGCAAATAAATGTAACAGATGTAATATAAAGCAGGGGGTTACACTTAGATTTCATTGAGTTTATTTTATACACCGAACTTACGTGAATCGAATATATAAATCCAGTGTATAAAAATATTAATGTTTTTATAAGAAAATCGGAGAGTTCGTCAGGTGATAAGTTGATCAGGATTAGATTAGAATGGCTTGTTTTCCATTTGGGAAATACGAAGGTAGTCTAGCATCGCCCTGTTGATATCCCCATTCATATTGTTGTTTGTTTCTTCAAAAACCACTCTGATTTGGTGTTCCCCTTTTTTTAAAACTGCTGTCAAGCTGTTGCTGTAGCCCCAGTTTGACCATTCATCATTTCCTCTTTGAGGAAATACGGCAACGCCAATTTTATGATCATTAACAAATATTGATCTGATGGCACATTTGTTTTCGGTATTGACCGGTCCGCTTCCGTTGGCATATCTGAAATCAATGCAATAATTTCCTTCGGAAACAATGTGTATCGGAATAGTTATGGAAGTATTTTTTTCTTTGCTGATTTCAATAAATCCTTTTCCCGAATAACCTTTGTATCTTAAGTCTGCTGAAAGGCAGTATTCTTCTAATTCATATTTTGTTTCAAGCGATTCATCAATAATTCTTAGAGGTTCGGACGCAAATGAGGTCAAGCCGTTTTTTTTATCAACAGCAATTGCCTGATATATTTTTAAAGGTGATTTTTTAGAGATATTGATTTTATTACTTGTCTTTACCGTTTTGCCATTCTCCAAAATCAGATAGTTGTATTCTCTTTTTTTATCTGTAATTTGAACTGCATTATTAACTATAGAAAGGGTAGGGGTCGCAGGCGAAAATTTATTTTTGACCAGTTGAATTTTATCTTCCATTATATTCTCTGCCAATCTGATGTAAATAGTGTGTGTGCCATTTAAATCTGATGGAATAAAGTATTTGTTGGATTCCTTATCGTCAATCATAAATTCGGCAATGCGGTTACCAAAGCCTTCTAATTCAATATTTAATATTGCATTTCTGTATCGGAAATTTCTCAGTTGTATTTTTCCATTTAATGTTTTTGGAACAAAAGGTTTAAAACTTAACCCGTCTTTTTCAAATCCAATTCCAAAAAGTATTTTATGCACCAGCGCAATATTGCCGGACAAGCTCCACAACATATTGCTGGAGTTGATTTCCGTTCCTTTGTAATCTCCGTTTTCTGCAACAAAGTTTTCTTTATTGGTAAGGAATAGTGCTGCGGGACGATAGATGGAGCTGATGCTCTTCAATAATGCTGTTTCATTTCCCGTTTTGGCCGCAGCCATTGCCCAATAGGATTCAACAAAAGGCCAAACTGCATTATTGTGATAGGGTGGTATCCCTGGTATTTGAGGGTAGATACAGGGGATGCCAAATGATGTTTGCGGTGTGTTTTTGATGATGGATTTTTTTTGTACACTGTCGGCAATGTCAAACAAAACACATAATGCTTCTCCCAGGGCTTCAGACCGGGGGGAGAGAATTTTATATGGATCGCCATATACATATTGACCGTAGTAGCCTTTGTCTTTCATCCATAAATACTTGTTGATGCCTTTTTTTATTCTTTCAGATAAGGCTTTGTATTTTTTGGCTTCGTCGGTCTTATTCAATAGGGAAGCCATTTCAGACAGTATTTTGTATGCCTGGAAATGAATGGCATTTGTACCCAGATTTTCGGATTCAAAGATATCCGCCGGTTGCATCCATTTGGGATAAGTCTGTTCCCGCCAGTCGAGGAATGAAGATTCGCCTTTAACCATCCCCGTTATAGGGTCATGTGCATTCTGCAAGTCATCCTCTGCAGAGTTTTTAACGATCTCATAGCTTTGCTCAAGCCAGTCTTTATTTCCTGTAGCTTTGTAGAGTTCCCATGCTGCAACGGCCCAGATCATTCTATCAGTGGATACAGGATAAGCTCCTCCTGTACCGGTATCCTGAACAATTTTTTTGTTCTTTACCTTTCTCAGTAGGCTATACATTGCAACTCTGGGTTGTAAATAAGCCATCGAAAGGATAATACTGTAACTGATGTCTCTTGTCCAAACACCTGCCCATTCTTTCCCCGTTCTGAATGTGCTGTCGGGTTCTACGGCTTTGATCATTTCTTCAATTGACATATTATACAGTGCTTTCAATAATTTCTTATCCGTTTCAAATGTTGGGAATAGGCCGATGTCTTTTGTCAGTTGCCACGATGAGGCGAGGTCTTTATTTTTTTTCTCTTCATTTAAGAGTATGGTGGTTTCAAAAATACCATCTCCATCCGGATCTTTGAGCGTTAGTTGTTCTTTCTGAAAAAGATTATCAAAATCCCAGGAAAGCGGAGCGGTAGCGCCGGCAACATACAATCCTTTGAAGTCGGATTCAAAAATTTTATTGCCGTTGTAAGTGGTGAAATATCCCTGTTTCTTGAAATCCGAAAACACATGTCTCATGTCCACCCTTATGTGTAAGCGACTGTTTACCTGCAGGTATTGGTCTGTTTTTAATCTTGCTGTATCTGTATATTGTTGTCCAAATTTTATTAGAGGCGTTTCAGTTAGCAGGCCGGTGCAGTTGATTCGGTGGTCAACTCCCGGTTTCATTTCATTGTCTTTACAGTTGATACTGAATTTAAAAATAATAGCAGGACTTTGAAAAAGGTAAGCCGGACTTTGATAATTTGAAATGATTTCCCTGTCTGATTTCGCATAAGCTGTGAAAGTACCTTGAGTTACACTGTCAGCAAATACATTGAACGCTTCTGATTGGTATATTGGCATCTGTTGCGCAGATGATTGATTAACCAAAAACAAAAAGCAGATAGGAACAATACGTTTTATCATTATTACTTTATTAAGACTTATTTAATTCAATTGGCATGAGAGATTGATTACGATAGGTTTGTGCATATATTCCAAGGGTATGGAAATACCATTAATTTTTTCGTTCAGGAAACTTTTCGAAGGAATTTTCTTCCCATTAATCAGCACTGATTGTACAGCAGGAAAATTGGGCATATTGAGTGTTATTTTTCTTTTACTGTGCATTCCCTTATAAGTGCCTCCGTTACCGGTAATTGATATGGTGGTTGACTTTTTCACACCGGAACTTTTAAAAGTAATCAGTTCAAATTGATTGCTGTTGATGGCATCGGCATTTTCTCCATCATCTTCATACAAATCATAACTGCTGGGTTTAGCTGAAGGATAATAATTCACCGTCAGCGGTTTCTCTCCATACTCCTCCGTATGCATCATTTTCTCACTTTGAGGGATAAAGCTTCCTTCTGCGGCATAAACAGGAATGTTTTCAATTGAAATAGTACTGTCGGTATACCATTGCGGTCCGCTGATTGTTTTGTTGGAATAAGTGTTTGTCCAGTTCCCTTCAGGTATATAATAGGTTTTGACTTTCTGTTCTTTTTCAATAATGGGCACTACCATTATCTGATCGCCCCAGAGGTATTGGTTTTCTGCTTTATATAAATTGCTGTCAGCTGCATTCAAAAAGAAAAGGGGAGTGATGAGGGGTTTGCCGTATTTTGATTGCTGATAGCAGAGCGTATAATTATATGGAAGCCAACGGTAACGTGTAACGGCTGCTTCTTTTCCCAGAGATCTGGCCGGCTCCTCCCATAAAGCGGATTCGCTGGGGATGTCTTTTACAGCCGGTTCAATGCTGCCCAATGCTGTTCCATGTGGACGATAAATGGGAGTAAACGCTGCAAACTGAAGCCATCGGATATAGAGTTCGGGATCTCCGTCACCCCCGGCAAATCCTCCGGCATCACTGTGAATATAGGGGATGCCGCTGATGCTCATACCCTGCATCAAAGGAAGCTGTGCTTTTAATCCACTCCAGCTCCTGCTTACGTCTCCCGACCATGGGAAACTACTGTATCTGGGAGAGCCGGCATATCCGCTTCTGTTGAGATGAAACAGTCTTTTACCGGGATAATTTTTAGTGAACTGATTGAACAACGACTTGCTCCAGTAGTGACCAAAAATATTGTGGACTTCATCGGCGGAGAAATTTCTTTTAAAACCAAGATCTTTCAAATTGTGATACATTTGAGAAGGATGTTTTTCCGGTTCGCCCAAATCACCCCACCATCCGGTAACGCCAATATCCATCTGTTTTTTATATTGTGAGAAAAACCATTTTTAAGCATCGTTCCGAAATATGTCGATAAGGCCGCCATATCCGAAATAAAAATCTGTCAAAACAAAAGGATACCCAAGGCTGTCCACAGCATGATAATTTCTTGAGTCGTGGTAATTTAGTGATGATTTTAAAAAAAACGGTTCTGTAATCAATATGGTTTTGATGTGTTCTTTTTTAAAGTCGGCAACCATTTTTTTCGGATCGGGCCAGGCTTTTTGATTTACCCAGCTTAGGTTACCCATGGTATTTTTAATGCTGTCGCCAAACCAGAATAAATCAAATATAATGGCATCCGCAGGAACGCTGTCCGATTTCATTTTGTTTAAAATATCTTTTGCCTGTGCTTCGCTGTTGTAGCCGAATCTGCTGAGAAAATTACCCATGGCCCAACGGGGAGGCAGAGGTTGTGTGCCTGTTAGCATACTATAGTGGGAAAGAATTTTATTATAGTCATTACCGGGTATAATATAAAAGCTTAAAGCGCCGCTGATGACGGCATATTTCATTTCCGAGGGATCTGTTTTACCGATATCTACATATCCTTTGGAGGGATTGTCTAACAGTAAAGCATAATTTTTATTTGATAATATGAAAGGCACACTAAAATTCAGTGCATCTGCATCTGTACTGTATCCATACCATGGATTGTTGTAAAGCGGCAGTTTGTATCCTCTTCTGTTCATGGGTAAACTGCGTTCTCCCAGACCGAATATTTTCTCACCCGGCTGGAGTGAAAAATGGAGCCCTCTTTCTTCATTGCTGTAATGTGTATTGCTAATCTCCACTATAGCGGATGATTGGAGGTTGTATTTGACACCATATTTGCTGAGAATGATTTTCCCGGAATGTTCCCAGGATATGGTTGCCTGGCCTTTATTATATTTTATGGAAGCTTTTTCCTGGCTTTCATTTGCAATTACAGCATCTGAAATTTGTTCGTTTTTTTCACTGTCTGCAGGAGTGAAAATAGTTTTTACAATTCCATTAGGAAAGGTGGAGAAACGCCATTTGCCGTAGGGTGTTTCAATCAGGCAAATACCATTCGATTTTTTGGCAGAGAGAATATAATCTTGCTGGGCATAGGCCTTCATGGTTGCGCTAAGTGATGCGCAAATAATCAAAAAATAATAGATTGGTTTCATGGAATAAAGATATTTCAAAAAAACAATTTTAGTTGGTTGAAATAAATATTTCCAGCCATGCATTCAGGAAAAGGGAGCGGCTTTCTTTTAAATTGAGTTAAACACAATAATACGAGACCTGTATGCAGGTATGAAAGTGCAGGTAAATGAGTAAATGAAGTGAGAGTATCAATGCCTCAGCCAGGCAATGATTTTTATTTTTTGGGATGTTTGAAAATAAGTCTTTTGTCTCCGGCGACGTAAAGGATAAGACGATCGTTTTTTATACTGTATTCTAATAATTTGTTGCTTACCAGATCGGCATAAAGTTTTTTCCCTAATTTGTTTTTACAATCGATAGAACGGGTGTTCCAAATATTGTAGAACTTGATTCTTTTTCCTCTGACTTCAATATTTGCAGCAACTTCAGAGCAGCCGTCAAAGCCAAACATTTTACCTTGTGTCATGTTGATTTCCATTCTTGGGAGTCCTCTTGCATAGGAATATTCAAGTTGTTCAACGGCATCGATGTATTCAAGCATCCATCTGTCATTGATTTCGGGGTCGTATAAATACTTTCCACAACCTTCATAAGTATTTTCGTTGTAGCTGAAATTGACCACTACTTTTTTATTCAAAATACTATTTGAGCTGTCATTCTCACATTTATCATTGATTACTTTAATTTCTATGCTGGTTACATCAGTGTTGGCAGTATATACTACCTCTCTTGGTATTTTTTCGTTTGCTTTTTTATCTTTATCCTTTGTAATTTTTTCAGGTTCCTGACGAATTGAATTGCCTTTCGCAACAAAATCTTTGGTAGTAAAGACAAGTCCCTGATCCATGTTCATCTCCAGTGTCCATTCAGTAGGTAAACTGCCGTGGGCTATCAAATCAATGCCATTTTTTTGTTTCTCCAAGAGAGCTGAATCCTGGGAAATCAATTGTTGTTTTATTTTAGCCACTTTTTGTTTGATTGCTTTCGAACTCACGCAAGAAGCAATAATGGGAACAGATGCGATGAATAGAAAATAACGCAATCTCATTGGGTTAAATTTTTTATGATAAAATAATTTATTTACGAAAATAAATCAGTTGAATATTGTGGTTACAACAAACCGCATTCATATAAAGCAATGAGGTTTAACGGAATAACCGTGTCTTTATTATTGATAAAAGTATTAAATTCAATGATTCAAATGTTAAAAAACAAAAAAAATGTGTAATAAAATTACACATATTCTCTTTTTTTTAAATTAAAGACGGCAAATCAAGACTTAAATTGCTATTAAACCGTTCTTGCGGGGTCAAAATTTTCAAGCTCTTTACTGACTGCGTTCAGAAAGGTTGAACCCAGAGCTCCATCAATGATTCTATGATCGTAACTTAAGGATATGTACATCATATGGCGGATACCAATGGTGTCTCCTTGAGGGGTTTCAATCACCATCGGCCTTTTCTTAATGGCGCCAACAGCCATGATAGCAACTTGTGGCTGATTGATTATCGGTGTCCCCATGATGCTTCCGAAGGTGCCCACATTTGTCAAAGTGAATGTACCGCCTGTCGTATCATCGGGTTTTAATTTATTGTTTCTTGCAGCATTGGCCAGACCGTTTACCTGCTTAGTAAGTCCAACAAGATTTAGCTGGTCGGCATTTTTAATTACAGGAACAATCAGGTTGCCGGAGGGAAGTGCAGTTGCCATTCCGATATTTAGGTCTTTTTTGATGATGATTCTCTCTCCGTCTACAGAACTGCTCATCATTGGATATTTCTTGATGCATTTCACAATGGCTTCAATGAACAATGGGGTGAAGGTGATTTTTTCACCTTCTCTTCTTTCGAATTCTTTTTTGATTCTGTCTCTCCACAATACGAGGTTGGTAACATCACATTCTGCAAAACTGGTCACATGTGGACTTGTTTTTTTGCTGTCCACCATATGTTTGGCAATCAGCTTGCGCATGCGATCCATTTCAATTATTTCAACATTGCCAGAATAAACAACAGGAGCTTGTTCGCGGGGTTGTTCTGCAGGTTTAACAACAGCAATTTGTTGATCATGAATCACAATGGGCTGCGCAGCGGTTGGAGTGGCTTTACCTTTGCCGGAAACATAGCTCAAAATATCTTTCTTGCTCACACGCCCATCCTGCCCGGTACCGGGAATTTTTTCAAGTTCAGACATACTGATGCCTTCGCTTTGTGCAATGTTTAATACTAACGGAGAATAAAACCTTACCGCATTACTATTGTTGTTTGCAGAAGATCCTGCAGATGGAGTGAATGGAATTTCATCCACCAATTTAGCTTCTTCATATTCTTTTTGAGGAGCAATAGACGGGGAGGGGTAGCTGGAAAGCCCTACAGAACTTCCCGATCTTATTTTTGCTATGACGGTTCCGATAGGAACCACATCATTTTCTTTGAATAATATTTCTTCGATAATCCCCTCAGAAGTGGAAGGTACTTCACTGTCAACTTTGTCTGTAGCAATG
>VERM01000029.1 GCA_018882645.1 Ferruginibacter sp. | reverse complement strand
GCTATAGCCTGGGGTAACTCAATTTTCCTGTTTATGATGGGCTCCACCACATCATAGAACTTCACAGGATGAGCTGTTTCGGCAAAAAAGCCTTTTTCATTTGTGTGCTGGTCTAAATATCTTTTTAGAGAAAGATATCCAACTGCACCGTGAGGATCGAGCAGGTAATTGTTTTCTTTATCAACCGATTGTATTGTTGCTGTGGTTTCTTCATCAGAAATACTGTAGGCAGAAAGCAGCGAGGACAGCTCATTTGTTTTGCTTTCGAACAGTTCCAAAATACGTATAAAATTACTGGGGTCACCCACATCCATTGCATTGGATATAGTCGCTACTGCTTTTTTGGGCTTATATTTGAAAGTTCTCATGAAATCAGGAACAACATCATTGGCATTGCACGCAGCAATAAAATGTTTAACCGGCAAACCAGAAATATGCGCCAATAAAGCCGAACAGATATTTCCGAAATTACCACTTGGCACACACACTACTGGAGGTTTTGATTTATCAGGCCATTGCTTGTATGCAAAAAAATAAAAAAACTGTTGAGGCAACCATCTGGCCACATTTATGGAGTTGGCTGAAGTCAGAAATAATTTTTGATTCAATTCATGATCTTCAAAAGCCTTCTTCACCATTTGCTGACAATCGTCAAATGTTCCTTTCACTTCAAGTGCATGAATATTCTTCCCCAGTGATGTCAGTTGCTTTTCCTGTACTTTACTCACCTTGCCCGAAGTATACAATATTTCCACATCCACGCCATCAACATTGCAAAATCCGTCAGCCACTGCACCGCCGGTATCGCCAGAAGTGGCCACCAGCACCGTAATTTTCTTATCATTGTCTTTCACAAAATGAGCGAGACATCTGCTCATAAATCTGGCTCCGATGTCTTTAAAAGCAAGTGTATTTCCATGATACATTTCAAGAGAAAAAATATTCTCATTTAGCTTTACCAGAGGAACAGGAAAATTGACCGTTTGCATTACAATATCAAATAAATCTTCCTGCGAGATAACATCACCTACGAATGGTTTAATCACATTGAATGCAATTTCTTCGTTAGACAAACTTTCAATTTCATTTATTAGTTTTCTATCGAGCATTGGTATGTACTCAGGAAAATACAGCCCCTTGTCGGGAGCCTGACCTCTTATGGTCGCTTCTTTAAAATCGACAAAAGAAGATCTGTTATTGAGACTGAAATATTTCATTGTGATTTATCTCTATTTCGGATTTAGCGATTTATATGTTTAACTTAAAGATTCAACAATTATACCTTCTCCAATAGTGGTAATGTATGTTTTATACTCAATTCCCAGATCCTGATATACTGTTTTCATTTCTTCTTCTACTGCTTGAGCGATGGAAATATTCTCACTGAACATAAACAAAGAAGGACCACTTCCTGCGATACCTCCCCCCAGTGCGCCGGCTTCGATAGACTTTTTCTTTACCTGATCAAAGCCGGGAATCAATTTACTTCTCACGGGTTCAACAATTACATCATTCAAAGATCTGCTGATTAAGCCGTAATCCGATTTAATAAAACCGGCGATTAATCCGGCCACATTGGCCCATTGGGTAATGGCACTTTTCAATGGCACTTCCTTTGGAAGAATCTGACGGGCATATGAAGTTTTGATTTCTATTTGAGGGTGAATGATATTCACATACATTGGCGGAATGGGCAGTTCAATGATATCCAATGTAGATGTTTCCCTTATTAGTGTGAGACCGCCGTAAATACATGGAGCCAGATTATCCGCGTGGCGTGAACCGCTTGCAAGCGCCTCCCCTTCCATGGCAAATGAAACAAGTTCTTTTTTACCGAAAGGTTTTCCCAGCAATTCATTTGCGGCCACTACTATACCCGTTGCGCTGGCTGCACTGGAACCTATACCGCTTCCGGGCTTTATCTGCTTATCTATCACCACGTCAAAACCATTGGTATATTTCAAAGCATCCATCATCGCTTGCAATGCAACACCGGCAACGTTTTCAGAAGGATTCTCCGATAAATTATATCGGTCTGTATGTTTAATGGAAATACCTGGCTCGTCTCTTTTAGTAAGCTTCATTACATCATATAAACCGCTAAGTGCGATACCCATGATATCGAAACCGCAACAGAGATTGGCCACAGAGGCAGGTGATTTTACTGTGATTGAGTTCATGTGATGAATTTAAACTTTTGATGCTCTAATGATATCGGCAAAAACACCGCTTGCGGTAACGTCGGCGCCAGCACCGGCACCCTTGATGACCAGTGGCTGATCCTTATATCGATCTGTATAGAACAACACGACATTATCTTTTCCATACAAATGATACAGATCATTTTCCGGATGGATATGCTGCAATCCTACCGAGGCTTTTCCATGGCTATATGTGGCAACAAATTTCAGTTTATGCCCACTACCATTCGCTTTATCAAACAAAGCTTTGAAATGGACTTCCTGTTTGGCCATCTCCTCATAAAAGTCATCTACTGTTCCTTTCATACAAGCATCGGGCATAAAACAGTTATTGATAATACTCTCCATTTCCAGCTGTTGTCCGGCCTCTCTTGCCAGTATCATAATCTTTCTCATCACATCGGTGCCACTGAGATCAAGACGAGGATCGGGCTCTGTGTAACCTTCCGCCTGTGCTTGCTTGACCACATCGGCAAACTTCTTTTTCCCATCGTAATTATTGAAAACGAAATTCAGCGTTCCGCTGAGAACTGCTTCAATCTTGTGAATCCGGTCGCCACTATGCATTAAATCATTGATGGTTCCGATGATGGGAAGACTTGCACCTACATTGGTTTCAAATAAAAACTGTGCATTGTATTCGCGGGACAGGTCTTTGAGTTTTTTGTAATTCTGATAGGATGATGCGGCTGCCAGTTTGTTGCATGCCACTACGGAGATACTCTTTAGGAGCAATCTGTGATACACATCTGCCACTACATTGCTTGCGGTAACATCTACAAAAACTGCATTTCGCAGATTCAGTCTGATGATCTCCTCCACAAAAAGAGAAAGATCAGCTGAAGGGGCATTGCTCAATGCTTCCTGCCAATTGCCGGTATCAATACCTTTTTCATCTATCAGCATTTTACGGGTGTTGCAAAGACCTATGAGTCTGATGTTGACACGCATTTTTTCCTGAAGAAAACCGATCTGCTGATGAATTTGTTCGAGCAATCGCTGCCCCACGTTTCCTGTTCCGGCAAGAAAAACATTAAGTTGCTTATATGTTTTTTCAAAAAACTCTTCGTGCAGCACATTGATGGACTTACTGACATCTGTGGTATTGATCACCGCGGAGATATTTTTTTCAGAAGACCCTTGTGCGATGGCCCGGATATTGATACCGTTTCTTCCCATGGCACTGAACATACGTCCACTTACACCGGGATGGTTGCGCATATTTTCTCCTACAGCCGCAATAATAGACAGGCCGGATTCAATTTTTGGAGGAGCCAGCTGTTGCAATGCCAGTTCATTGGCAAAAGCATAATCAATGGCGTTGCGTGCTTTCAGTGCGGCACTACTTTCAATTGCAAGCGTAATAGATTGCTCAGAGGAGCTTTGTGTAATCAGGATAATTTTAATTTTTTCAATGCTGAAAATTTCAAACAATCTTTTGGCAAACCCCGGTATACCATTGATATCATTGCCTTCCAAAGTAATCAAACAAATATTGTTGATGCTTGAAATACCGGTTACCATTTCAACATCTTTAGATTCGTTTGGAATTCCTTCCTGCTTTCCGTTGGAAATTTTTGTTCCATAATCATTGGGTGCAAAAGTATTTTTTATCCAGACCGGAATATTTTTATTCATAACAGGCTGTATGGTGGGAGGATAAATTACTTTAGCTCCGAAGTGAGACAGCTCCATTGCCTCCTGATAGGAAATGTGAGGGATGATTTTGGCATTGCTGCTGAGACGCGGATCCGCCGTCATCATTCCGCTCACATCAGTCCATATTTCGAGATTAGACACATTCAGAGCAGAAGCCACAATAGCTGCAGTGTAGTCGGACCCACCCCTTCCGAGGGTTGTTGGCACGCCATTCTTGTCGGATGCTATGAATCCGGGAAGTATATAAGACTGGTGATTACCGGAGGCAACAAATTCAGCGATGCGTGCATCAGTAACAGAAAAATCAACAGCAGCAGTTCCGTATGAAGAATTGGTAACAATCAATTCCCTGCTGTCTTTCCATAATGCATCTATACCGCTCTCTTTACAAGCCTGGGCAATGATTTGCGATGAAAGCCATTCTCCGTATCCGGCAATGCGGTCTTTGGAGCGGGCGGTAATTTCACCAATTACAAAAAAACTATTGAGAAGTGATTTCAACTCCTCAATACTTTCTTTGATCAATCCAAGTAAAGGAGATTGATTATCTTCAGAAATGAGTTGTCTGATACAGTCGATATGACGCTGCTCTATTGTAGTGAGCTTTTCAAAATAAGATGATTTTTTTTCGGCAGCGAGTGAACCTGCGTCGAGAAGCAAATCAGTAATCCCTCCCAGAGCTGACACTACTACAATAGCTGAGCTTTTTTTATTGGCATCATTTACTATGGAGATAACCTTTCTGATATTTTCCGCATTGGCTACAGAGGTACCTCCAAATTTTAATACTTGCATAAACTAAGAAGTTAGAAAATTAAATTACCGGTGAAATAAAATAGGAATTTTGTCTTTTGACAGCCGAAGCCCATGGTTAATATGATACGCTGCAACCCTGACGGGTTGTAATGGTGGAAGTAATTGTATGCATACCTGTTTGTATCATATCCAATTGTAAGTTTGATTGGGATGGCTAAGTTAATCATAAATTTTTAAACGACCAACCTGTGAACCGTAAAGAAAACAATGCTGCCAAAATGTTTCTTTTTTATTACTGAATTCATAGCATTAATTAAACATTCAAGTTTGAGCCCATTTGTTTGTATATTTACTGAATAGGGATTTATTGTTGTATAAATTTTAATTACCATGTACGGAATAGTAAATAAAGCCATTGAAGATTTGATTAAAGAGAATTTCGGATCGGAAAAATGGGAGGCTGTAAAAAAAAGAAGTGGTATTGATGTCGATTTTTTCATCAGCAATGAACCCTATGACGACGATATTACATATAAACTTGCCGGGGCTGTGGCCGAGGAGATGAATATTGAACTTTCACTGGTGCTGCAATTACTGGGCGAATGGTGGATTTTGAGAACGACCAAAGAAAAATATGCCGGGCTATTACAAACCGGAGGAAAAAATCTAAAAGAATTTTTATCCAACCTTCCGGTTTTTCACAACCATATCATGATGATTTATCCAAAACTCACACCACCTGAGTTCAAGGTGAGTGATAAGACCGATAATAGCATTCATATTCATTATTACTCCAAAAGAGAAGGATTACAGGAGTTTGTGCGCGGACTTTTGACTGGGTTGGGGAAAATGTATGAAACGCCGGTAGATATTTCATTGCTTGAAAGCAGGGACAAAGGCAACAATCATGAAATTTTTAAAGTAAGCTGGTAATAAATAATGTCATTCCAATTAACCTTAAAACAGGAGCAGTTCAATAGACTATACCCATTCTTCATGTTTATTGATGAAGGAATGACGATTGAAAGCAAAGGAAATTCTCTTGAAAAACTCATTGGAAAATCTGCGACAAGCTTTATCGAAAATTTCATCATTAAAAGACCCTATGTTGAATTACTCAACAAAAAATCTTTACTTAAAGTTTGCGGAGAATTGGTACTCCTGGAAACCTTGAAAAATCCGAAAATAATCCTGCGTGGACAACTTGAGTACATTGAAGAAAAAAATGGTTTTATTTTTATCGGTTCACCATGGGTTTTATCTACAGAAGAACTTCATCAATCGGGCTTAAGCATTAAGGATTTGTCTTCTCACGACGCTTTGTTAGACATGTTACATTTGCTTCAGTCTTCCAGCATTGTAAACACCGAATTGAAGGAGCTACTTATTCAGGTAAATAAACAAAAAGAGGACTTAAAAAAATCAGCCCAACAAATTCAGGATTATTCAAGATCTCTTCAAATCAGCAATCAACGTTATGAGCTGGTATCAAAAGCGACGTCAGAGGCAATATGGGATTGGGATCTGATCAATAATAATGTATATTACGGAGAAGGTTTCTCAAGAGTGTTTGGATATGATCTCAACGATTTAGAACACAACATAGAGTTCTGGCAAAACAATGTGCATCCGGACGACTATGAAATGCTCATGAACTCGGTTGAGCAAGTCCTTCAAGGGGATATGAACATATGGAGTGGCGAGTATCGTTTCAGAAAATCTGATGGTAAATATTCCAGTGTATTTGGCAATTCTTATGTCTTAAGAAATGAGAACGGCAGAGCAGTAAAAATGATTGGCGCCCTGCAGGACATAACGATCAAGAAAAAAGAAGAGCAGCACTTGAAACTTTTGGAATCCGTAGTTGAAAAAACTAACGATAGTGTAATCATAATGTCTTCCAAAGAAAATCTGCCTATACTTTATGTCAATGAAGCCTTTACCAAAATTACAGGCTACAACAGAGATGAAGTGATCGGGCAATCGCCAATCATGTTGAGTGGACCCAAATCTGACCCAAAAACGGTTGAGAGAATCATTTCACAAATCATAAAATTTGAGAGTTCAGAAGCCACGGTAATTGCATATAAAAAAAATAAAGAGCCCATTTGGGTCAACTTCACACTAAATCCAGTAACAAACCAAAGAGGCAGGGTAAGCCACTGGATATCCATCCAGAGAGACATAACCGAAATGGTTAATGCGAATCGAGAAATTGAAGTGCAGAAAAAATTTACCGAAGACATATTGAACAATATACCCGCGGATATTGCTGTATTTGATAAAAGCCATAACTACCTTTTCCTCAATCCAAATGCAATCAAAGACAAGGAAAAAAGACAATGGCTCATCGGAAAAAACGACTTTGATTATGCCAAACATTTTGGCATTGATGATACCATAGCAAAAAGAAGAAGAGATTTGTATGATCAGGCTATAGAGGAAAAGCGGGTTGTTGACTGGATAGATGAACACAAAACAAAAGCCGGCGAATTGAAATATGTGCTCCGAAATTTTTACCCATATTTTGAAGAAGAAGACTTGAAATACATGATTGGATATGGTGTTGACATCACTGAAACCAAAATAGCAGAAAGAAGATTGCAGGAGGCATTAGAAGCTTTAAAGGCTGTAAATATTGAACTGGAACAATTCGCATATATCGCATCGCACGATTTGCAGGAACCATTGAGAATGGTAACCAGTTTTCTTTCACAGCTGGAGAAAAAATACAGTGGAGTCATTGATGAAAAAGGAAAAGAATATATTCACTATGCAGTTGACGGAGCAAAACGTATGCGTCAGATCATATTGGATTTACTTGAGTTTTCAAGGATAGGCAGAACCGAAGAAAGCTTAAAAGATGTAGATCTGAATATCATCATCAATGAAATCGTTTTATTGCACAGCAAGCAAATGGATGAATTAAACGCAATAATTACATTCGACAATTTGCCTGTTCTGAAAACATATAAATCTCCTATCAGACAGGTTTTTCAGAATCTGATCAACAATGGCTTAAAATACCACAGAAAAGGAATTCAGCCTTTAATACATGTTGAAGCAAAAGAGGGGAATGACTTTTGGCAGTTTTCCGTTTCAGACAATGGACTTGGCATCGATGAACAATACTATGAGAAAATTTTTGTCATTTTTCAGAGATTACATAATCGGGACGAATACTCTGGTACGGGGATTGGACTGGCTATCACTAAAAAAATCATTGAAAATTTAGGCGGAAAAATTTGGGTAACATCCACCCCCAATCAGGGAAGTGTTTTTCACTTTACCATTAAAAAACAATAAAAATGAATTCGATAGAGCTGCTGCTTATAGAAGACAATGAGGGGGATATCCTTCTCATCACAGAGGCATTGAACAATGAAAGTCTGTTGAAGAAGATAAACATTGCCAGGGATGGACAGCTTGCAATAGATTACCTGACGAATACACTGAAGGTAAGTGAAGGTGAATTACCAAACATCATTCTTCTGGATATCAATCTTCCAAAGAAGAACGGACAGGAAGTTCTTCATTTCATAAAAAACAATGATAAATTAAAACACATACCCGTAATCATGCTTACGACTTCGTCTGCGCCTGCAGACATTTTAGCATCCTATAAAAATTATGCCAACTCATTTGTTACTAAACCAACTGACGGCACTAATTTTGTAGAGCTGATTTCGAAAATCGAAGAGTATTGGTTGAACCTGACCCATATTCCAACTCACAAAAGTTAGCGATAAATGTATAAGATTAAAAATGCACTGAATATTCTGATTGTAGAAGACAATCCGGGAGATTTTGCCTTAATCAGCGACTATCTTGAAGAGCAAATTTCAAATCCTTCAATTGAACATGCCCGAAATTTCACAGAAGCAGATGTAAAACTATCCGTTCAGGGTTCAGGGTTTGATGTCATTCTGCTTGATCTTACATTGCCTGACAAAACAGGGGAAGATTTAATCAGAGATACCGTAGAGAAAAGCAAAGGAGCGCCTGTTATCGTTTTAACAGGATACGCTGATATTGAATTCAGTATTCGGTCGCTCTCACTCAAGGCATCCGACTATTTATTAAAGGATGATATAAATGCATCTTCTCTTTACAAAAGTATAGTTTACAATATTGAAAGAAAAAAATCCAATCAACTATTGGAAGAGTCTGAAAAAAGATACAGCAATCTCTTCCAGATGAGTCCGCAGCCTATGTGGATCTTTGACATGGAAAACTACAAATTCTACCAGGTAAACAAGGCTGCTATTAAAAATTATGGATATTCAGAAGAGGAATTTCTGCAAATGACTTTATTTGATATTGTTCCAAAGGTAGATGTGGAATCTGTAAAGAAAATCGACAGCAACCTTGAGTCTGTAAATGTGAATCTGTACAAGGGCAGATACAAGCATATAAAAAAATCCAGGGAAATTATTGATGTGGATATCTACAGCAATCTTATTACCATCAGTGATAAAATATACCAGTTCGTCATATCAATTGACATTACTGAAAAAGTATTGTACGAGCATAAAATTACCAAAGCCATCATCAAGGCTCAGGAAGATGAACGTTATGAAATTGGCGCTGAATTACACGATAATATTTGTCAGATACTGGCAACGAGTCAATTAAGTCTGGAGCTGCTTTCAGACCATGTGCCCGAATCTTCTCATAAATGGTTACACAAGACCAAAGAGCACATCAATCTTGCGCTGAATGAAATCCGAAAAATCTCTCACAGACTTGCTCCTGCGTTTTTTGATGAGGCAACTTTAGAACATGCGATTGCAAAACTACTCAGCAATTTCAATCAGAAAAAACAATTTACCATCCAGTTCAATTTTGATGACTCCATAAGTGAAATACATTTAAAAACAGAGCTTCAGCTTAATTTATACAGGATTATTCAGGAACAACTCAACAATATTTTGAAATACGCAAAAGCAACACTTGTTAATGTGGGTCTCTCATTAGCAAAGGGTCATATAATATTAAGCATTTCAGACAACGGCGTTGGCTTTGATACTTCCACTACGGAAAAAGGCATCGGACTATCAAATATGAAGAGAAGGTCAGAATTATTTTCCGGCGAATTTGACATTCAATCAACTCCAGGAAATGGTTGTGAGTTGACAATATCTATCCCCATGCGACATGCAGAAATCAATTGATTATTATTGGATTTCAAAAAATTACTCAACTTGTATTCAACTATCTAGCAAAATCAATGGACAAGATAATCTACCTTCAAAGTAATTGATGCCGTTTTGAATTTACTGCTTGTATTGAATGCGCCTCCATAACTATAATCCTCATTACTGTTTTTGCCAGTAATCTGAAAAACACCCATATTCGCTTTTTTTATACTTCCCAAAGTCCCGGCACTGTTTTTAGAAATGGTTTCAGCACGAAGTTTGGCATCCTGGCTGGCTTTAGCCAACAAATCGATTTTCAGCTCGTTTAATCTGGTAAAATAATATTCAGGCGAATTGGAGGCGAGCTCTATGT
>VERM01000343.1 GCA_018882645.1 Ferruginibacter sp. | reverse complement strand
GCCTAAGCTGGATAAAAATCATCCTGATGAAAAGGTGCGAAATCGCCCAATTATTGGACTCACTAATACCTGGGGTTTTGTCTATAAGGGAGATAACGTTTGGGACGATGGTCTGATTTACGACCCCAAAAATGGGAATACATATGATTGCACGATTACACTTAAAAATCAAAATACCCTTGAAGTGCGTGGCTATATTGGTATTTCATTGATAGGTCGTACAGATGTATGGACCAGGCAGGTAGCTAAATAAAAAGGAATGCTTTGAATGATATAATTCTTTTAAAGTAATACTATACCTAAAATGGTTGCTTAAGGGCTTACAAAATTCAGGCTGATATTAAAATACATCGGATTGCTGAGTTCGCTATTGAAAAACAACTGTTGTGCTTTACGAGCATTGTATTGATTCATCACGTCAAAACGCCAGTTGTAACGTAACCCCGCCTGTACATTGAGCCAAATGAATCCGGTGATTTTCTTATCCCACATGATTCTGGGTTTTAATTCACCCCTTTGAATAAACACTTCTCCATTGGGACTGGGTGTACGCATCCAAAACTGATTGCCTTCCAGTTCATATCCCATCTGTAAAATGTTTGATGTAGAAAAATTATACCGGAGATGAGCTCTTGCCGGGAGTAATAACTCCATTCCCCACTGATCATTGAATGTTTTATTCCAAAGAACCACAGGAACATGGATGACTTGTCCTGCACGATACGTTCTTGCCACACCAAACCCATACATGTTTTTGTCAGACGGCTTCCAGCCATATATTGCTGTACCGCTTATGGTGAGTGCTTTAGCGTTAATATCATTAAAACGCTCAAATACCCCATTTATATCAGCACTGGCCTGGAAAATGAGAAAGTTTTTTTCATTCAATGGTTTAAATACAGTGGTATTAATTCCTGCGCTGTGCATGCCGTATGTTCCAAGTGCAGCAATAAAATCGTTGGCGGGAGATGCTTTAAAATTTACACCACTTCTCCAATAATTGGCTCCCATCTGCCAAATAATTTTTGTGTTGGATACAATAGGAACGTTCACTTGCGCACGGATGCCGGAAAATCTTTGTGCATTAAATGTTTTTCGGATTGAATTATCGGGATAGGCCGGCACATTGGGCATATCAAATGCGCTTTGGTATTCATATCCAATGCTGATGATACGATTGGGTGTTTGATTGATTGTTTTTTGAGTAGCATACCTTTTAACGCCGCCGGCATCACCGAAATTACTATAGTCAATACTTTCTTCTTCGGTGCTGTCAATTACCTGTGCAAGAGAAACCTGAGTAAAAAGCATTGCTGTACAAATCCATATAAATCGATGCATAAACTGACATTATTTGAGTTGTAAAAATAAGCGAAGTTTTGCCCCAAACAATTTCCCTTCTAATTCGTTTTATAAAACGAAATCTTGTTCAAACTGCAATCATCGTTGGGGTAACAAGATTGCCTTAACTTTGTCGCCTTAAATTTTGAAAACCATATAATATGTCAAACACTACAAGTGCAGGAAAATGTCCGTTTACAGGAGGCACGTTGAAACAGAGTGCGGGTAACGGTACCGGGAACCGAGATTGGTGGCCCAATCAGTTAAAATTAAATATTCTTCGTCAGCATTCAACGCTGTCTGATCCAATGGGAGCGTCTTTCGATTATGCGAAGGAGTTCGCTTCTCTTGATTTGGCTGCTCTCAAAAAAGATATTTATGAAGTGATGACCACGTCTCAGGAATGGTGGCCGGCTGATTATGGTCATTATGGTCCGTTTTTTATTCGCATGGCTTGGCACAGTGCCGGTACATACCGCATTGCCGACGGTCGTGGTGGCGGTGGTAACGGCACACAAAGATTTGCTCCGCTCAATAGCTGGCCAGACAATACCAATCTGGACAAAGCCCGTTTGCTGCTCTGGCCTATCAAAAAGAAATATGGCAAGAAAATTTCCTGGGCTGATTTGATGATACTTGCCGGCAATTGTGCATTGGAATCTATGGGTTTTAAAACCTTTGGATTTGCAGGAGGTCGTGAAGATGTCTGGGAGCCTGAGCAAGACATCTACTGGGGTAATGAAACAGAATGGCTGGGTGACAAACGTTATAGTGGCAATCGCGATCTGGAGAATCCGCTTGCTGCTGTGCAGATGGGTTTGATATATGTAAATCCTGAGGGGCCTAACGGTAACCCTGACCCGCTCGCTGCCGCTCGCGATATCCGCGAGACATTTGGCCGCATGGCAATGAACGATGACGAGACGGTGGCGCTGATTGCCGGCGGACATACTTTTGGTAAAACACATGTTGTGGCAGA
>VERM01000342.1 GCA_018882645.1 Ferruginibacter sp. | reverse complement strand
GAAGTAACCTTACAAGAAGAAATTGATTTTTTACAACATTATATTTTCTTTGAAAAAAGAAGACTTCCCATCAACCTTACAATAAATTCTCATTTTGAGATGGATGATCCCAATATGAAAGTAGCTCCCAATATGTTCACACCTTTAATTGAAAATACCTTCAAACATGGTGTGGTTGCTCCTGAGGAGGCTACTATCTCTATATTTTTTTTACAAACCGGCAAAACTGTATCGTTACAAACTACCAACAATATTAGTATGTCGAAATTAAAAGAGAGTGGAACAGGAATATCCAACCTGAAAAAACGTTTAGAATTTCTCTATCCTAACAGATACGAACTAAAATTAGAAAAACTGAATAATTTATTTTATGCAACGCTACGAATTAGGTTATAAACCTTTAAAATGTGTGATTGTTGAGGATGAACAGGATGCACAAGACCTTTTAAATACTTACTGCCAAAAATCGGGTACCATAAAGGTTATGGCCATCTTTTTCGAGCCTCTGTCTGCGCTGAGATACTTAGAACAAAATCATATCGACTTGATTTTTTTAGATATCAATCTGCCCAACTTCAATGGCTTTTCATTGCTGCAACTCTTGCCCTACCAGCCTAAAGTTATTTTTACTACAGCATATAGTGAATACTCGATGGAAGCGTTTAATTATAATGTAGTTGACTACTTGCTTAAACCAATACGGTTTGAGAGATTTCTAAAAGCAGTCAGCAAATTAGATTTGAGGGACCATCGTCACCTCCCTGAGTCGATTTCTATAGGTCAAGCTCCCAATCAGGTCATCAATCCCCGAGAAATCGCATATGTAGAAGCCTATGGAAACTACCTAAAAGTACATTCACAAACAAAAGTTCAGGTCATTCATTTAACTATGACTGTTATTACTCAACGTCTCGAGCCTTATGGATTTGTTCGAATCCATAAAAGTTTTTTGGTTAACACAAACTTTGTTACTAAAACATTCAATAATAGTTGTTTCTTGATTACAGGTAACGAATTGCCAATTGGAATTAGCTATCGTCAACAGGTTCTTAAGGTCTTACAGAGTTAAATATCGATGATAATAGACATATTTTGATTATAGATTCAACTGAGTGAAATATTTTCAATCATCTCATTATTGATCAACTTCAATTTTGTAGTAAAAATCTTCATTTCACACTCGAAATCTGAATCGAATTGCAATATCATAATTAGCTCTTTTACAAAAAGAAAAGCCCCCACACGATCGTGCAGGGGCAATCCCACCTTGTAAACTTAAAAACAACCTACTAACTGACTTTTCTATATAATTTTTCTTTTCTGCCGAAGTAGTTTTGCTCTGCTTCGTAGAGTCTTGCGGACTGAGTAGAAGTAGCAACAGTGGCAGAATTTTTTTGGGCCTTTTTACTTTTACCGATTAAGATCAATGCCAGGGCAGGCATAATCAATGAAAATATCTGCCATTTTTTTTGTTGTAGGCCTTCTTTGCGGGAAATATTACCCACCCAATTGAATGCAATTACACGGAGTACAAGTCCAAAAGTAATCATCACATTCAGATAAACCGCAAATGCATCAAAGAAAGCCATAGATACAACACTGAAATAAGTGAAGACAATAGGGGTGTACAAACAGAAAATACCGGTGAATGAAGTTTCCTCAATTTGTTTTACCAATTGACGAGAATAACCTGTACCGGTTGACCGGGCTGACTGTTGAAGTCCGGGAAAGGTGTAAGCTGACATACGTTGTTTTTTTAAAGGTTAGGGGGTATATCGTCACACGGGGAAAAAGTTCCTGGTGGGACTTGGGTTAGTTATGAGTGGTTTTTCGAGTCAATGTTGTTTTGTCTGCTATCAATTCAACCTCACTTTGTTCCTTGAATTACTTCTTCAACTACACATATATAAAAACCAGATTTACTGACATTTATTGTGCATTTTGGGGATAACTTTGAAAAAAAATCAAATTATAAACATATTAACAGTCCTAAACTCCTGTAAATCAATCTATTAAATAAGTATAATCATGTGAAATATTTATTTTTATACTGCTTATTTAAAATAATGCATCAACAAAATCTCATAATTCAATAAATATGAATCAACTAATGCGGAAAAATGCCCGTAAAATGGGCAACCATTTCGAAATCACCGTTTCCTGTAGCGAAAAAGAGGAGGGAAACAAGTGGATCGATGCTGCATTTGAATTTATTGGTACTATCGAAAGCCAATTAAGCACTTATCAAACTACTAGTGATACCTCCCGCATCAACGAAGCCGCAGGAATTCAGCCCGTTCAGGTACACCAAGAAACATTCGACTTAATAG
>VERM01000028.1 GCA_018882645.1 Ferruginibacter sp. | reverse complement strand
TCTTTTAATCTTCTGTACTCCGGCCTGAAATCATGACCCCACTCTGAAATACAGTGCGCCTCATCAACGGCAAAAAATGATATTGTGATGGACTTAAAAAAAGCAATATTGTCCTCCTTGGTCATGGTTTCCGGAGCCACATATAACATCTTTGTAGTGCCGTCTGTAACATCGTCTTTTACTTTTTTTTGCTGACTTTTGTTGAGTGTGCTGTTGAGAAAATGAGCCACATTGTCTTTGCTGCTGTAGCCTCTAACCAAATCTACCTGATTTTTCATCAGCGCAATCAGTGGAGATACAATAATGGCAACGCCGTCGCTGATCATTGCCGGCAATTGATAACAAAGGCTCTTTCCACCTCCGGTGGGCATGATTACAAATGTATCTTTCCCTTCAAGCAGTGATTGGATTATTTTTTCCTGAGGACCTTTAAACTGATCAAAACCAAAATGCTTTTGGAGTTGAACGGAAAGGCCGGAAGGCGATTCGATCTTCTTAACGGGTTTTTTTGACGCGGTTTTTGTAGGTTTTTTTGCTGTGGACATCTCTTTGTAATTATCTCATAACATTCAATCGCATATCAATTCGCTTGATAATTTGAAAGGCCAACGAAATTAGTTTAAAATCATTTCAAATACAAAGCGGACAAATTAAATTAACAACTATGTTAAAATTAATTTATCAATTGATATTAAGTTAAATCATTTTTATGATATAACCATTTTTTAGACAACAAATCATCTGTCTTTGATTTTTCCACTATTTGAAGTAGGTTTGCCCCTTGATAGATGAATAAAAATGATGTCATATCTGCAGCACGGCGTGTTATAAAAATTCAGTCAGCTTCATTAATTGATCTGGAGTCTTATATCAACGACGATTTTTTTAATGCGGTTGAACGTGTTGCTTCGGCTAAGGGACGTCTTGTTCTGAGCGGAATAGGAAAAAGCGCCATTATTGCCCAGAAAATAACTGCGACTTTAAACAGTACCGGAACGCCATCCATTTTTATGCATGCCGCCGATGCCATTCATGGTGATTTGGGTATGATTCAGAAAGATGATGTGGTTATGGTTATCAGTAAAAGCGGAGACAGTCCGGAGATAAAAGTGCTGATACCCTTGCTTAAAGGCTTTGGCAATACGCTTATTGGTATGGCAGGAAATACGGGATCATATCTTGCTCATCACTGCGACATTTTAATTAATACCACCGTATTACAGGAGGCTTGTCCGAACAATCTGGCGCCAACGAGCAGCTCCACCGCCCAGATGGTTATGGGAGATGCGCTGGCCATATGTTTGATGGAATTAAAAGGCTTCAAGAGCAGCGATTTTGCACGGTTTCATCCCGGAGGATCCTTGGGTAAGAAATTATATATACGGGTGTCAGATATCATAAACAAGAAAGCAGCTCCTTCTGTTTCTGCCGGATTAGGCATCAAGGATGTGATTGTTCAGATCACCCAAAATAGGCTGGGGGCGGTAGCGGTATTGGACACCGATGGAAAAATCTTGGGAATCATAACGGACGGGGATATACGAAGAATGCTGGAAAAGCATGATGATTTCATTTCATTGAAAGCAGAAGATATCATGGGCGCTACTCCCAAAACAATTGATACGGAGTCTTTGGCAGCCGAAGCGCTTCAGTTGATGAAAGAGCACAACATCAATCATTTGCTTGTTACACAGAACGAACTATTTGTTGGCATTGTTCATTTGCAGGATTTGATAAGGGAGGGGATTATTTGATGGAAAATTCAGAAGCACGCCCACTGTAAAGCGGCTAATAATTAAAAGGTAAAAGTTAAAACTAACGTTCATGAACAAAAACAATTACGTTGCTATAATGGCCGGTGGCATTGGCAGTCGATTCTGGCCGATGAGCAGGACGAACTATCCCAAGCAGTTTTTAGACATTTTAAATACCGGTAAGACGCTGATACAATCTACATTTGATCGGTTTGCTAAATTCATTCCTACAGAAAATATATATGTAGTTACCTCTGATTCCTACAGAGATATCGTTAAAGAGCAGCTGCCTTCGATTCCTGCGAGTAATATCCTCTGTGAGCCTTCCCGAAAAAATACAGCTCCTTGTGTGGCTTATGTTTCCTATAAAATTGATCAGCTGAATCCGAATGCGAATTTGATTTGTGCTCCTGCAGATCACTTGATTTTGGATGAGCCTGCTTTTGAGGAAATATGTATGAAAGCTCTGAGTTTTACCTCCAACATAAAAGCGTTGGTCACTTTAGGAATTAAACCCACCAACCCAAACACCGGCTATGGATATATTCAGTTTCAGCAGATGCCGGTGAGTGATAGTGTGTATAAGGTAAAAACATTTACGGAAAAACCGGATCGCGAACTGGCTAAAACTTTCGTGGCCAGTGGAGATTTTTTATGGAACGCAGGAATATTTGTATGGGAGGTAAAGAATATTGTAAAGGCGTTTGAGCAATTGCTGCCTGAAATGCACGAAGTTTTTGATGCGGAGCGGGGGTCTTTCAATACCGAAAATGAACAGGCGGCCATAGAGCGGATTTATCCACAATGTGTAAATATTTCTATAGACTACGGCATCATGGAAAAAGCCGATAATGTATATGTGATACCATCCTCTTTCGGCTGGAGTGATTTGGGCACATGGGCGAGCGCATATGATACAATTGAGAAAGACTATCTCGACAATGCTGTGGCAGGAAACAACGTGATGATTATTGATTCCACAAAAAACATGGTGCATGCCGATAATAAAAAGCTGATTTTACTTCAGGGTCTCGAGGATTTTATTGTAGTAGATACAAAGGATGTATTGTTGATTTGTAAAAAAGACAAGGAGCAGGAGATTAAAGAATATGTTGCCGAAGTAAAGCGAAACAAGGGAGATAAGTTTATTTAAAATATCCAGGAGAAAAACTCCCTCCCCATAAAGACATAGAAAGAGCATATGATCAGCTCCCCCGAAAGAACAGCCAGAATAAATTTGGTAAAATTCATTTTTATGGCGCCGGCAGCAAAACTCACGGCATCTGTAGGCACGACCGGAAAAAAAGACCACAAAAAAACAAAAAATACGCCCAGAGGTGAATTTAGTTTTTTTTGTAGCTTATCCTGTGGATACATTTTTCCAATCGCTTTTTCCAGATTAAGTAAATGAGAAAAAAAATAAATGAACGTCGTTGAGCAGCCAATAGCTATTATGGAGATCGTCAACACCAGCAGCGGTTGATCAGGGAATAACAATACGCCGGCAAAAACAAATGGAGTGCTTGGTATAAGTGTTATTCCGCGAAGAATTGAAATAATTAAATACCCCACCAACAAATGCGAACTGAATCGATTCATGAAAGAAGCAATTCTTTCTGCAGTAAATTTTTGGGGGTAAATTAAATAAAAAATAATTCCAGCAGAAAGGAATAAAATCCAAATAATCAGCAATATTTTTTTGAAATTATTTATAGGCCTGTCAGAATTTTATATAAATACATACATTCACTCATTTACACGATAAACAGAATAAACAATCAGTATAAAAATCAGTAAGATAATGCCGTTTGTTATGATGTAAGCGGGTACAGATAGCTGGATGATTGTAAATAAAATATTGCTGGCCAAAGCAATGAAAAAGAAAATCCCCGATACTGCCCGAATATTTAGTCCGGTTCTGGCTTCATTATACCCGATGGCAAAAGAAAATAATAACGTTGGAAATATGAATAAGAAACTTCCTAAAGTAAGAATAAGTTTTTGTCCTTCATGACTGTAGCTGTAGAATCCAAAGGCCAACAAAGCGCTTACTAAAAAAGCAATCAATCCCGGGATAAAGTTTATTCTCATTTTTTTAAGTATTTTGATGAAAAGGAGGGGGCGTCAACGCAACAAGCCTTAAAACATCTGGAATCTTTTCCGCCAGTTCCCATTGAGGAAGCCCCGGTTTCCATATAAAAGTTTCTTTTCCTATTTTTTTTTCAGAAATTAATCTAGAGAGTTCTTGTTCTGAAAACGGACCAGCTTGTTTATTCTCAATCATGGCATAATAAAAACTCGGTGCAGAATTATGCATTGGGTTCATTGCTCCTGCGATATGCGTATTTTTTATCGCATGGTTCATGCTTTCAACCATTTGTTGTGCAACTGCCATTGTCATGCCGAATTCAACCAATCGGTTGATAGAGTAAAAGTCGTCTTGATTCATTTTTTTATTTTTTATGGTACAGGTGGCGGTGGTGGAGGGGGAACAGACAAAAACAAACTGCCCAGTTCCTGAATATTTCCGGCCAACTCCCAATTAGCCATTCCCTGTTTCCATACGTATGTACCCTTGGTAAGCTGTCCGGCTAAAACCATTTGCTGGAGCTGTTGCCAGTTAAACGGTCCTGAAGTCTGTCCATTTAATGAAATGCTATATTGAATTATCGGCGGTGGCGGGGGTGTTTGTCCATTAGCCGGATTCATATTTTGCCCCATTTGATTCATCATATTCGCCATCTGCCCACCCATTGCCCCTCCCATCATCATGCCCGTCATCATACCTGCAGGATTCATACCTCCTCCCATGTTCCCCATATTACCCAAACTATCAGCAGCCGTTTTTAAAACCTCTGTCTGTTGATTAAGCGCATGAGTGTTGATGAAGTTGGTTTCGGTTTGTAGCTTTTGCGCTCTTTGTGCTTCCTCTCTTTGTAAGCGCAAAGTCTCTTCCATATTTTGGGCATTTATTTGTTGTAAATCTTGTTGATTTTTAATCAGGATGTCGTTTTGTGCACTGGTTACTTTTGTTACTTGCTCAGCTGTAACTTTTCTGAGTTCTATATAACCCTGACTTTCTTTATCAATCTCAATAGTTGCCAAATCAAAAGCCTTGAGATTCACTCCGAAATCATTTTGTAGTCGAGACCCAAGGTGTGTCGCTATCTGATCATTTATTTCCAAGATCTTTTTTTCCAATTGAATGACAGGAATCTGTTTATCGGAAGGGGTGTTAGAAATAATAGCTTTCGTATATTTAGTAACTGCGTCTTTTATCTGTTTATTTAAGTCTTCCAGCTCGAAATTAATCAGGCGATTGAGTTTAATGAAGCCCTGATAATCCGTTATATTAAATGTTATCGTTCCTCTAGCAGCAACGGGCACGGCAAAATCTGAAAATCTTGGATCGGCAACATCAAACCAGGGAACACCAAATTTCAACTGAATATTTCCAGACAGATTAATGAAGTAAATCTCAGCCTGGAATGGACTTGCTCCACCAAAAGCCAAACCTACAATACTGGCAAGTATGGGAAAATTTGCCGTTTTAATGGTTTGATCAAACGGTCCGTGAATAAAGTCCTGTAGCGTTCCGTCCTTTTGTTTATAAACAAACACAGCAAGCTCACCATCTTTTACACGCAAGCTGCTGCCATACCTGATAGCGTTTTCTTTATTTGTAGTATTGGCTTCTCCGGATGGCCGCCATTTCCATACTAAATATTCCTTTTCATCACAGCGGATTATATCCATGAATCCACCTTCCGATTTTTTTCCGAAAAGTCCCATTTTATTTCGATTTAAATACTATAAAATACAATTATTATTTTTCACTAATCCAAGGTAAAGATATTGTATAAATGGAATATTTACTTTTCTTTTCTTATTATTAAATGCAACTTTCTTAATTCGTAAATTTCAACCGCCGAATTCATGGTACTTTTGCCTTTATAATCAGAGTGAATAAAAAGATCAACATAGCATTGGTAGGCAACCCCAATAGCGGGAAAAGTTCATTATTTAACGCCTTGACAGGGCTCAATCAAAAAGTAGGAAATTTTCCAGGTGTTACTGTTGATAAAAAGACAGGAGAAAGTAAAATATCTGAAAAACATTCGGCCGTTTTTATTGATTTGCCCGGCACATACAGTCTTTATCCCAAAAGAGCCGATGAATGGGTCGCTTATAGGGTTTTGCTAAATCAGGATTCTGAAATTTTTCCGGATTTGATTGTTTTGGTAGCAGATGCAAGCAACCTCAGACGAAACCTGCTGTTTTGTTCACAGATACTAGATTTGAAAATTCCGGTTGTTGTAGCGTTGACAATGATAGACCTGGCCAAACAAAAAGGAACACAAATAGATATCCCCGGCCTAGAAAGAGAATTGGGCGTCCCGGTTGTTGTTATAAATCCCAGAAAAAACAAAGGAATTGAAAATCTTAAAAGAGCAATCGAGTCGTCTATTGAAAGTCCTGTAAAAGCCTCTTCAAGAGATTTCATATATAACGACATGTTGGCTCCCAAGGCAGTAAGGGAAGCAAGAGAACAGATCCCTTCCATGACCAACTATGCAGCAATTCACTATTTGATTAATTATGAAACCCTTTCTCTGTCGTATACCGAAAAAGATAAACTGCGACAGATTGTTGAGCGGAATAAATTTAATGCAACCAGAACTCAAGCAGAAGAGATTGTCCAAAGGTATGCCAGGATTAAAAATATCATGCAGCAGACCGTTTCAGAAAGTGATCCATTGAGAAAATCAATCTTGACTCAAAAGCTGGATAATCTTTTGCTACATAAACGTTGGGGATATTTGATATTGTTGATTGTGTTATTTTTTCTTTTTCAAAGTGTATTTTGGATTGCACAGTATCCTATGTCGGGAATTGAATGGCTTTTTGGAAAAATCAGTGGGTGGTTTACTGAAATAATGCCCCAGGGAAAGCTGTCTGATCTTTTCATAAACGGGTTCCTCGCCGGATTGAGCGGAATAATGGTTTTTATTCCTCAAATCATGATTTTATTTGGTCTGATAACGCTTTTGGAAGATACAGGGTATATGGCCAGAATCAGTTTTTTAACAGACAGGATTATGCGCAAGGTGGGGTTGAATGGCAAAAGCGTAATGCCAATGATCAGCGGATATGCCTGCGCTGTTCCTGCCATTATGAGTGCCAGAAATATTGAAAATAGAAAAGAAAGATTGTTGACCATTATGGTCACACCACTTATGAGTTGCAGCGCAAGACTTCCGGTATATACCATCTTGATTGCATTGGTTATTCCCTCAAAATTGTATTTCGGTTTTTTAAGTCTACAAGGACTGGTGATGATGGGGTTATATCTTCTGGGAACAGTGATGGCCCTGATCGTATCGCTGGTGATGAAAAGCTTTATAAAAAATAAGGAGAAGAGTTATTTCATATTGGAGCTGCCTGTTTATCGAAGCCCAAGATGGAAAAATGTGTTCATAACCATGCTGGAAAAAGCAAAAATATTTGTTTTTGATGCAGGTAAAATTATTATGATTATCAGTCTTATCCTTTGGACACTCAGTACCTTCGGCCCTTCTTCGAAGGCAGATAAAATTGAATCATTTTATAAAAATGAAATCGAAAAAAAGCCTGATCAAAAAGATGTTTTAACACAACAAATGAAAACGGAATTGCTGGAACATTCTTATGCCGGCTATATGGGAAAAGCCATAGAGCCCATTATTGCCCCACTTGGTTATGACTGGAAAATAGGTATTGCATTAATAACTTCATTCGCCGCAAGAGAGGTTTTTGTAGGAACGATGGCAACCCTGTACAGCGTAGGAGAAGATGCGGATGAAAACAATGCAACACTGAGAGAAAAAATGAATGCTGCTAAAAAAGAAGACGGAAGCAAGGTGTATACTCTGGCAACGGGGCTTTCCTTAATGGTTTTTTATGTGCTTGCCATGCAGTGTATGAGTACAATTGCGGTTGTAAGAAGGGAAACGAGAAGCTGGAAATGGCCGATCATTCAAATATTATACATGACCGGATTGGCTTACTTGCTCTCTTTTTTAATTTATCAAATTTTCAAATAAAGTAGTCTTTATTTTCCAAAAACCATTTACTTGAAACCAAATTTGAACAGCAAGCTTCGCAACGTAGGCGTCACCATTTTTACAAAAATGAGCGCTCTGGCAGCCGAACATAATGCCATAAATCTCGGACAGGGTTTCCCCGACTATCCAATGGACAAATCCCTGATTGACCTGGTTAGCCACGCAATGGCTTCAGGACATAATCAATATGTTCATATGTGTGGGCTCCCTTTATTACGGGAACGAATATCCGAAAAAGTAAATAAAGCATATTTATCAACCGTTCATCCGGATGCAGAGATTACGATCACTCCGGGGGGAACCTATGCCATATATACCGCCCTAACAACAATCATCGGACCCGGTGATGAAGTTATAGTTTTTGAACCCGCATACGATTCATATATTCCCAACATTGAAATCAATGGAGGAATTTCGGTATGTATTCCCTTGCAATTCCCTGATTACAAAATCGACTGGAATCTGGTCAGAGAAAAGATTTCAAAAAGAACCAAGGCGATACTCATCAACAGCCCACACAATCCCAGCGGGAGCGTTCTCGAATCAGAAGATATCGAACAGCTTAAATCGATTGTGGCAGATACAGGTATTTTTATCATAAGTGACGAAGTGTATGAACATCTGATTTTTGAACAAAAAGAACATCTTTCTATTTTGCGATATCCCGAACTTTTTGAAAGAAGCTTCGTCTGTTTTTCGTTTGGTAAAGTCTATCATTGTACCGGATGGAAATTAGGATATTGTATTGCTCCCGCAGTTTTAATGTCTGAATTCAGGAAGGTGCATCAGTTTAACTGTTTTACATGCAATAGCCCCACTCAGCATGCACTTGCCGACTTTTTAAAAAATGAATCACACTATTTGAATCTTGGAAGTTTTCTGCAAAAGAAGAGGGACTATTTCATGTCATTAATGAAAGAAACCAAGTTTGAAGCGCTCCCTTCCTTTGGAAGTTATTTTCAATTGTATAGGTACAATAACATAAGCAATGAGAATGAAAATGATTTCTCCATCTGGTTGACCCAAGAAGCCGGTGTGGCAACCATTCCCGTAAGTGCTTTTTATAGTAAGCCATCAGATAATAAAGTGCTGAGATTCTGTTTTGCAAAAAAGGAGCAAACATTAGAATATGCAGCAAACAGACTGATGAAGTTTTCGCAAAATAATTAATTGTTTTTCAAAGCATTTAAATAAGCTTCGGCTTTATTAAGGTCGTCAGGGACATCTATTTTTACTCCCGAAAAGTCAGTCAGAACCATTTTTAACGGAATCCCATTTTCCAGATAGCGAAGACACTCAATTTTTTCGCTGATTTCCAACGGCGTCATTTCCCATTTTGTAAACTGTAATAGTGTATTTTTTCTAAAGGCATATACTCCAATATGTTCATAATAGATAGGCATATACGTATTCTCTCTTACATAAGGAATGACGCTTCTGCTGAAAAGAAGAGAAAAATTATTCTTATCTACCACCACTTTAACATAATTGGGGTTTTGCACCAAATCCATATCAGTGAAGGGTTTCATAATGGATGCGACCTGAACACAATTATCGCAGAATGTGTCAAGCAGGGTTTTAAGTGCATTCCTATTTACAAAAGGCTCATCCCCCTGAACATTTAGAATAATATCTGTATCAATATTTTCGACAGCTTCAGCTATTCTATCTGAACCGCTTTCATGATGTCTTTTACTCATTAAAGCTTTGCCGCCATGGGAGACAATTTCATTCAGAATAATTTCGCTATCGGTAACCACAAAGACATCGTCAAACAATCCTGTTGCCACCGTATTGTCATAAGTATGACGAATAACGGTTTTATTGGCCAGCTTTTGCATCAGCTTATAAGGAAACCTAACAGCCGCATATCTCGCGGGTATTACAGCGATTTTTTTCATCTGATCAGTAGCGGAATGATATCCATTCCTTTTTTGACAAAACTTGTTAATCAATATAGAGATTAAAAGTAATGAATTTTAAGAAGTAAAAAGTTTGTGCTGAATTACTATAATTCTTGTTTTTTATTTGTTAAATTGCATATGGCATTATTTCCAATCTCTTTTGATTTACCCCTGTTTGTTCACTACGTTTTATTTTAAATCATAAAAATTGTTAGTATGAAGAAGGCTATTTACTTTTTATTTTTAATTCTGTCGGGATTAGCTGTAAATGCGCAAATTGATGCGGGCTTGGTTACGATAAAGAATCCACCCATATCTTGCTTTGGGGATCCTCAGATCATCTATGTCGACCTTATCAACAATGGGGTGGCGAATATTCCTACAAATGCTGCGGCTATAACGCTTAAAATTTCAGGATCAAATGACTATGTCAACA
>VERM01000341.1 GCA_018882645.1 Ferruginibacter sp. | reverse complement strand
GCATTAATTGGTCCTTATTTATTTAAAAAAACCGGAGTGAAATATGGAATAGATTACATTGATCCCTGGGTGCATGTATTTCCGGGATCTAATAAAATTTTTTCTCGTCATTGGCTTTCTACTAAACTGGCTAAATTTCTTGAACCCAGGGCAGTAAAAAAAGCATCTTTAATCACCGGTGTTGCCGAAGGTTATTATCAGGGCGTGATTGATCGCAATCCTCATTTAAAACCCACCTGTGTTTTTGGTGCCATGCCTTATGGAGGAGAAGCGGAAGACCATTTGAAAGTGAAAGAACTTAATTTAAAACCTTATTTATTTAAAAAAAACAATAAAATTCAACTGGTCTATGCTGGCGCCATGCTTCCTAAAGCTTATAAGCCACTTGAAGCCATTTTTCAGAGCATTGATTCCAATCGTTCATCGTTTGAAAATATTGAATTTCATTTTATCGGAACAGGTAAACTTGCCAATGATTCTCAAAGTTATAATATCAGACAACTTGATGAAAAATACGGAATATGGAATAAGATAGTTTTTGAATACCCAAAGAGAATACCTTATCTCGATGTATTGGTGCATTTAAATTCAGCAGATGGGGTTTTTATTTTAGGCAGCACCGAACCACATTATACCCCGTCAAAATCCTATCAGGCAGTACTGAGTGGGAAATTTATTCTAGCGGTATTGCATGAGCAAAGTACTGCGGTTGATGTAATTAATGGATCAGGATCGGGTATGGTTTTGGGTTTTGATGGCGAATCAGGTGTAGTTAAATTGACTGAAAACTTTTCGAGTTTTTTTTATAATTATTCAGAAAGACTAAAAGCCTTTGACACGAAAAATGTAAATTATTCTTTTTTTGACAGATTTAGTGCAAGATCAGTAACCGAAGATTTGGTCAAATTATTGAATCTTGTGTGTGCAAATTGATAAAATGATTTTAAAGAAATTAGCCATTGTCTCCACTCATCCCATTCAGTATAATGCTCCTTTATTTAAACTGCTTACCGAAAGGAATGTCATTCAAATTAAAGTTTTTTACACCTGGGGCGAATCTGTATTGAAAGACAAATATGATCCGGGGTTCAATAAAGTGATCGAATGGGACATCCCTTTGTTGAACGGGTATTCATATCAATTTGTTAATAACATCTCAAAGCGCCCCGGTTCAGATTATTTCAATGGAATTATAAACCCTTCCTTAAACAGTGAGATTGAAAAATGGGGGGCAGATGCAGTCTTAGTTTATGGATGGAGTTTCAAAAGTCATTTGGGTTGTTTGCGATATTTTCATAAAAAGATACCGGTTTTTTTCAGGGGAGATTCTACGCTGTTGGACGATGCCGGAAAAGGACTGAAATCATTACTGAAGGGTTGGTTGTTGAAATGGATTTATCGTCATGTGGACAAAGCACTTCATGTGGGGAAACATAATAAAGCATATTTTCTCAAATATGGTTTAAAAGAAAGCCAACTCGTATTTGCACCCCATGCAATAGAGAATGAAAGATTTTCATTTCCGCCAAAAAAAGATTTTAGAAAAGAGCTCGGTATTAAAGGCAATGATGTAGTGTTTTTATTTGCCGGAAAATTTGAGTCTAAAAAAAATCCGGAATTGTTAATTGATGCATTTTGTCAAATCCTCAATCAGAATGTCTATCTGGTTTTAGTTGGCAATGGCCATTTAGAAGCGAAAATAAAATCTAATATATCCGGATTGGAAGAGTCTGTACGAAGTCGTATTAAATTGATGGACTTTCAAAATCAGTCTGCAATGCCGGATGTATATAAAATGGCAGATGTGGTTGTGCTCCCATCCAGAGGCCCTGGTGAAACTTGGGGTTTGGCTGTAAATGAAGCCATGGCATCTAGGAAAGCTGTTTTGGTAAGTGATAAATGCGGCTGTGCTCCTGATCTGGTTATAGAAGGAATTACAGGTTATGTCTTTCAGTCAGACAATGTAACAGACTTGGTGTCAAAGATCATGTTACTGGCTGATAAAGAGAAAGCCTGTGCAATGGGAATGAAATCCAAAGAAAATATAAAGCATTGGTCTATTGGAAGTATTGCCAATGTTATTGAAAATGTTGTTTTACATAATTCTGAATCCATTTGAAAACGCTGTTCCCATCAAATTTTAGCTGGGTTTTTTATTTTGCCGTCATCATTTTTATACGGGTGATTTTCCAGGATATGAGCTGGTATTCCATTTTCGCTTTGAGCATTTCACTCCATCAGTTCATACTTTTGTTTAATTCAGTTGGAGAAATTATACCTACTCGTTATCTTTTAGGAACTATGATGTGTGTGCAATTCTTCATTGGGCCCACACTGGCA
>VERM01000340.1 GCA_018882645.1 Ferruginibacter sp. | reverse complement strand
ACTACCTACACCGGTTCCCAGTGTAATGGTGATGAAGTGTTTCATGCCTTTTGTACAGCCATACATCATTTCCCCCATAGCTGCAGCGTTAGCGTCATTGGTTAGCTTGGTGGGCAGACCGAATTTTTTTGTCATCAATTCCGCAATGGGTATAATGCCTTTCCATCTCAGATTAGGAGCATATTCAATAGTGCCGGAGTATATGTTGCCATTAGGGGCTCCCATTCCAATGCCGACTATTTTATCAAATCCTCCGATTCTTTCCACCATCGGAAACATTTGCTTGTATATGTCATCAATGAAATCCTCCACGAAATCTCTTTCATTGCTCGGTATCCTTCCTTGTTCGAGTATCTGTCCTTTGTAATCTACGATTCCAAACTTTGTGGTAGTTCCTCCGACATCTATTCCTATTCTGTATTTATTTTCCATTGTTAAGAAGTAATATTTAAAAATATAAAATCAATAGATTGATGTTTATGCTATTTTGAGGTGTCAAAATCAATGCCCTGTTTATATAAAATTCTCTTTACGGCTATTGCAAAAAATGTAAGATAGCCAAAGCAAATAACCGCCACCCAGTATGATTGATGTATGGTGATCACATCAGCGAGTTTGCCCTGTATCGGAGGGATAATACCTCCTCCCAAAATCATCATGATTAAAAAAGCGGCACCCTGAGTCGTGTATTTACCCAATCCGGCTATAGACAGACTGAAGATACATGGCCACATGATAGAGCAGAAAAGTCCGCCGCTTAAAAATGCATATATGGATACGATGCCGGTGCTCAGGATTCCGGTTATCATGGCCGCAACACCAAGTAATCCAAATATCATCAATGTTCTTGCAGGTTTATCATTACTGAAATAAAATGCTGCAATTTGAACTGCTACACAAACGATATAGTAGTAGAAAGGTTTCATGTTATAATTGGCGATAGTATTTACGCCGAGAATGATGCCTAAAGCGACGATTGGAATAATGATTTGTAAAAACAATTTTAATTGTTTGGATAACTTGAATGCCGAAACAGCACCGGCCCATCTGCCAATCATTAAGCTACCCCAATACATTGAAATGTATGGCGCAGCTTCTGATGAGCTGATGCTGCCAAAGTCGGGCTGCTTTAACAATTCACTCAGATTGCTTCCTATTGCTACTTCCACACCGACATATACAAAGATGGCCAGCATGCCCAGGATCAATTGAGGATATTTCATTGCGCCCCAACCATAGGGATTTTTTGATGCGCTCAGATTAGAGGTGAATAGAACTACTACAACAACCAAAAGCGCTCCGATTAACCATTTCATTCTATATGCATTCATATTTAGAATGGCATCTTTGCCAGCTTTGGATAAATCAATCTTATAGCTTTGGAAAACCGGTGTAAACATGACGATTAACAACCCTGTCATAATCAATAAAGCGTAAAGTGCTTTATTCGCTTTTTCGGTTTCTTCAAGCATAATGCCTGAAGGTACTTTCTTGGAAAAAAAGAACATTGCAGCAGCTATCAAAAATAATGCTCCAACACTGCTGTATAATATGATTACTTTATTCAGACTTAACGCGGCGATTTGTTCATCGGATACTGCCGCTGTAGTTCCAAACAATGCAAAAGCTACTACTATAGGGCCGATTGTTGTTCCAAAAGAATTGATACCTCCCCCCAGATTTACCCTGCTGGTACCGGTAGCGGGATCACCTAAAGAAATGGCAAAAGGCTGTGCCGCGGTTTGTTGTAATGAAAATCCCAAAGCCACAATAAACAAACCTATCAACATACCGGAAAATGTGTTTGACTCAACTGCAATAATCATAGCAGCTGCGCCAATTGCTGAAAACAACAGACCGTATACTATACTTTTTTTATAGCCCCATTTGCCTACAAGGTCTTTGCCGCCAAATGAACCGTAGGCAAATAAAAGGAGTGCTCCTAAATAATATGCCGTGTAAAAAGCAAAATCAATCAACTGGCTTTGGAATTGATCCAGTTTGAAGTATTGTTTGCAAAACGGAATGAATATGTTGTTTCCGGCAGCAATGAAACCCCAAAAAAAGAAAACAGTTGCCAATGTGCCTAATGCACCGTAGTTGGTCGGTATATTTTTGGAGAGGGTATTATTTTTTTTATCTGAAGAAAAAACAGCTCCTGCCATAATTATTATTTTGGCTTTGAAAATAACAATTATTTAGTTGACAGTAAAATAAAATATCTTATTTAGAATATTATACATACGCGCTCACAGGCTCACAGGTACATACTAGATTGCGATCTCCATATGTATTGTTTACTCTTCTGATGGAAGGCCAGAATTTGTTTGCCTTTACATATGGGAGCGGGAA
>VERM01000339.1 GCA_018882645.1 Ferruginibacter sp. | reverse complement strand
AGACCAGATGTATTTACTTATTTTGCTGCGCGAGAGTATTTGAAAAAGTATAAGCCGGATGTTCTATACATAGCTTTTGATGAGACTGATGATTTTGCGCATGGTGGGAGGTATGATCAATATATTATGTCAGCTCACGCTGAGGATAGGATGATTGAGGATTTATGGCGTACCATTCAAGCAATGCCCGAATACCGGAATAATACCTCACTTATTATCACTACTGACCACGGAAGAGGGGATTATGACAAACAAAATTGGCAACATCATGGTGAACGAATAAGAGAATCGGGCGAAATATGGATAGCCGCCATTGGCCCATCAATCGTTGCAAAAGGAGAAGTAAAAACAAAAAACCAAGTTTTTCAAAAACAATTGGCAGCTACTATTGCAGGATTAATGGGAAACATATTTATTACTAGTCACCCCGTTGCATCCCCCATCATATTCGATTAACATTAATATATTATATTATATGGATAAAGCCACAATAATTGCCTCAGAAATTATCCAACTTTTTCAACAGTTTGGAAATAGTGACTATATCGGCGAAAAAGTTTCTCAGGTACAACACATGACCCAATGTGCTATTCTTGCTGAGTCAGAAGGTTATGATGAAGAAACAATTTTGGCTGCCTTCCTTCATGATATCGGTCATTTATTAGAGTACAAATTGCCTGTCAGTCGGATGAACCAATTTGGGGTTGTTGATCACGAAGCAATTGGAAGTCGATATTTAGCGTCCCAGGGTTTTTCTAATCGCATTTATTCATCAGTTGATGCTCATGTTCGTGCAAAAAGATATTTAACACATAAGTTTCCAAATTATTATAACGGATTATCTGAAGCAAGTAAAGCCACATTGATGTATCAGGGTGGTAGTATGAATGAAAATGAGGCTAGGGATTTTGAACAGGAAGAGAATTTTAAACTCTATGTTTTAATTCGGCAATGGGATGATAAAGCAAAAAATCCCGAGATTTCAGTACCTGATTTAAGTAAATACGAAAACATGATTAAAAGACATTTAAACAATCAAATTATATGAAAGTTAAAGCTGTAGTATTCGATATTGCTGGAACCACTGTTTCTGATGAGGGATATGTGAAAGATGCCTTTATAAGAACATTTCAAAAAAATGGATTGACCATTTCAGACGAAGAAGCAGATTCAGTAATGGGGTATAAGAAATTACAAGCAATTCAAATCCTTGTCTCCCAAAATCATTTAGATTGGGACTCCAACAAAATAATACAAGTAAACGATGATTTTGCCATTGAGATGAAAAATATTTATTCAGAAGTGTCCATATACCCATTACCAGGCGTATTAGAGACATTTGAATGGTTGGTTAGAAATAATATCCCTTTTGGCTTAAATACAGGGTTTACCAGAGAAATAACCAATGTCGTCTTGAATAAGGTAGGGTGGAATGCATTGAGATTTGCAAGTGCTGTTGTCTGCAGTGATGAGGTTGCAGAGGGGCGTCCCTCACCATTCATGATTCAAAAGTTACTTACACAATTTGGGATTACAGATCCCAATGAGTGTTTAAAGGTAGGTGATACAGAAGTAGATATTTTAGAGGGAAGAAATGCAGGTTGTGGATGTGTTGTATCTGTAACAACCGGAAGTTATCCGCGAGCTCTACTTCAAAACTATGAACCTGACTTTATTATAGATCAAATGGACGAATTAATTCCCATAATCAGTTCATATCCTTCTAATAATGTTTAGCATTTCAGCTAAGAAAAATGTTAGAGAAATAGCGATTATTTGGTTAATGGCATTTTCTGCCTTCATGGTCTACACATCCATGTATGGAATTCGAAAACCTTATACTGCTGCATCTTTTTCAGCATTCACCCAGTTTGGGATTTCTTATAAAGTAGTACTCGTAACAGCTCAGGTAGTTGGATACATGGTGAGTAAGTTCATAGGTATTCAATTCATCGCTGAGCTGGATAGAACAAAGAGAAAAAAATATATACTAGTACTAATTGGAATTGGTTGGCTAAGTTTACTTTTATTCGCATTGGTTCCTTTTGAATTTAAGTTTATTTTTATGTTTATCAATGGATTGCCATTAGGTATGATATGGGGAATTGTTTTTAGCTACCTAGAGGGTAGACGATTAACTGATTTTTTGGCAGCTTTTCTATCTGTAACATTTATCTTTTCCTCCGGATTGGCCAAAACGATTGGTGGAATTTTACTTTCCTTCTCCTTTATTAGTGAATTCTGGATGCCATTTTATGCAGGAGCTATCTTTATTATTCCATTGCTATTTTTTTCACAGATTTTAAATCGGTCTCCGAATCCTTCAGAAGAAGACAAAGAGCATAGAACAGAGC
>VERM01000027.1 GCA_018882645.1 Ferruginibacter sp. | reverse complement strand
TTTGTATAAGAATGATACCCTACCCAATATCGAAACAGCAAATCAAATGGGCTTTAAAACACATCATTTGCAAAAGGGAGAGCGGGTAGAAAACATTAAAATAGCCATATCATAGCATTTTTTTTATCCATAATCCTTTTGATTATTTATCTATCAAAGGCTATTCGGAGCGGACTACAGTATTCCGTTTTGTGTTAACTTTGTGCATATAATTGAACGAACATGAGTGAAACAGCTACGCCCTCCTTAACAGCCAAAGATTTTGCAACCGACCAGGAAGTTCGTTGGTGTCCGGGTTGCGGAGATTATTCTATTTTAGCACAGGTTCAAAAAGTGATGCCGACTATAGGTGTACCCAGAGAAAACATTGTCATTGTCTCGGGGATAGGCTGCAGCAGTCGTTTTCCTTATTATATGAATACTTATGGGATGCACAGCATTCATGGACGTGCCACAGCCGTTGCCAGCGGATTGAAAGCTGCCCGCCCGGAATTAAGTGTATGGATTGTAACGGGCGATGGAGACGGATTAAGTATCGGCGGCAATCATACCATTCATTTGTTGAGAAGAAATTTTGATGTAAATATTTTGTTGTTCAACAATCAAATTTACGGTCTCACTAAAGGACAATACTCACCTACTTCTGAAGAACATAAAATTACCAAGAGTACGCCATACGGCAGCATCGACCATCCCTTCAACCCTCTTGCTTTGGTGATGGGTGCAGATGCGAGTTTTATTGCAAGGTCGATGGACAGAGATCCTAAACATTTGCAGTCCCTGCTGATGAGGGCCAATGCACATAAAGGTGCCTCTTTTCTTGAAATCTATCAGAATTGCAACATCTTCAATGACGGAGCTTTTGAAATATTTACAGAGAAAGGAACCAAACAAGACGAGGCTATTTTCCTGGAACAAGGAAAACCATTGATCTTTGGTGCCGGTCAAAACAAAGGCATCAAGCTCGACGGCTTTAAGCCTGTGGTGGTTGACTTAAATGAAGGAGCAAGCGCCGACGATTTATGGGTGCATGACGAAAGAGATTTTTATAAAGCCCAGATACTGGTAAGAATGTTTGACGACCCAACTATTCTCGGTCATCTTCCCCGACCATTTGGTGTTTTTTATGAAACAGAAAGAGCCTGTTATGAAGATGTGATGACCATGCAAATAGAAGAAATCATCGCACAAAAAGGAAAAGGTGATTTGGATAAATTGTTGAGAGGCGGCGAAACCTGGACAATTGCTTAACGAATTTTTTTACAGCCACCCTCATTTTTATTCAATAGAATTATACAGAACAAAATCAAATTTAAAACGGCAATCCAATCCCGATATTCAGTATCAGATTCTCTCTTCTCCAGGATCTGCTGCCCGGATTTATTTTATGGATTACCCAGCGTTCCCCATCCGGCAAAAAAGGCTTTCTCAATGGAACTCCAAAATCAAACCGTATCAATATAACGGTAGCGTCTAAACGAATTCCTGCGCCCGCCGCCACGGCAATCTCCTTCATGAAATTACCGGTCAGCTTACCCTCGGGGCCAAAAAGAATTGTATCTTTTGTCCAGGTATTTCCAGCATCGAAAAATAATGCACCGCTTAAATAATTATTGATGGGAAGCCTAAGCTCCGAATTAAAAAGCAACCTGTAATCTCCTCCGATGAGCTGATAAATATTCTGATCCAATGCATTGTTTTTAACCGTTCCGGGACCCAATCCCCTTGCATTGAATCCTCTGATAGAAGTGGAGCCGCCAATAGTATAGAGCTTGGCAAAAGGAAGAACCCGGGAGTTGTTGTATGGAATTCCGATTCCGAGCTGCAGACGGTTTGCCCAATCTGTTTTTTTAAATAATTGTCGCGTATAATGAACATCAAAATCAAATTTTACAAACTGTGCAAAAGGCACATTTAAAACCGTCTTGCTTCGATATTCTTTGGCCCCTAGCAATACCCCCGCAAGATTTCCGGAAAGATCTACGCTCCCACTGAGATACCATCTGTTTTTAATCTCATTATAAGGCGAATGACGAGAGTAAGAAAAAAAACTGCCAATCACCGCTTCAGGAAATGTATTGGCGGCAAGCGAGGGATTGTTTGCCAACTCGGCTAAAAAGTTATCCGTTACGCTGGAGGTATTGGTGTATATTACAGATACCGGCGCAAAGTTGAATTGTGTTTGCTCATCAGTTTTGCGAATGAATTCATATTGTAAACGGAAAAACTGTTTGGTATAAAACTGTCTTTTTCTATACCACTCATAGCTGAAGGTAATAGCCGTGTTTGCAGGATAAAAATTATTTTCTCTGATTTTAAAAAAGGGTATCACATAGATGGGAAAGCTTAAAGAAACTTCACTCCCTATTCTCAAATTGTTATTGCCACTCAATGAATCAACCAAAGAGGTTTCATATGCTCCATATAACCTTACTCCCAGCTGTTCCGCTCCGCGGAATACATTTCTGTTTTTCCAGGTAACTCCAAGTTTAGTTCCCAAAAAATTATTGTCTTTCACAAATCCATCCAGTGCGACTTGTGCCGTTTTTAATTTGTTTGGAGTAAGATAGTAAGTCACGTCTAGCTTGTTGGCGGAGCTGCTGTCTTTAACTACATCAAACTTGTTCTTGACAAATTTGAATGCTCCAAGACTGATCAATCTGTTGAGCGTATTGTTTTGCAACTCACTGCTGTAGGTGGTATCTGCACGATAGGTGATGGTATTGGCAAATAGCTGATTCTTATAAAATCCATTGTTATAAATTTTAATCCCCTCATAATCGACCGGCTTATTTGCCATAGAGTCCGCGCTGGTTGCCGATAATGAATGATTGGGATAAACAGTTATGCTGTTGATCTGATATACCTTTTTGGCTTCTTCAGGAGTCACTCTTTTGAGGTATAGCAACAGGTTCACTTTATGGTCTCCAATGGTACTGTCGGCATAGGCCATCAGATAATCAGGGTTGAAAAAATAATACCCTTTCGTTTTTAAAAATTGATCTACTCTTTCACGCTCCAAAGAAATATCACTCAGGCGATATGGATTACCTTTTTTGAGTAAACTGTTTTTAGCGTCCTGTTCCACAAGTCTCATCAAATGTGAACTGTCGTTATACCAAACAATGTCATTCAAAGTGTACTGTGGCATCAAATCAATCGTATATACGGATTGGATGTAATTTTTTGTTTGAATGGTATCTCCCTTTGCTTTCGTATGAAAGTAGCCAAGGTTTTGCAAGAGAGATTCAATGTTTTCAGCTGAAGCCGTGGGATTGATTCTACTGCTCAATACCGGCTCTTCCCCCAATTTTCTTCTCAGAAAAGATCTCAGACCTTTTTCTTTTTTTGGCTCTCCGAGAACATACCAAAACCAAACTTTATAAGGATACCCGAAAACAAATTTGTTTCGGCTGGGTCTGGTAGCCAACTTGATTGCAGATTTTATTGCGCCGGTGCTTTCTTTAATATCCTTGGATTTATTGATTGTTATATCCGCACCGCGATATAATTTTTCCCCTGCAGGCAAATAGCCTGAAATGCTGCAAGATGATAAAATCAGAACAGCCAATAAAACGAGATAAATATTTTTACTGTTCAATTCTTTTTTTTCTGTTGAATAGTTCGTTGAATTTATTGTAATCCATTGTAATCATAAAGGCCAATCCGTTTTCAATGACATATCCATCAAGCACTACTTCGAACTGGTTTTTTGTATACGCACGAACCAGATATTTTCCATCCTTACTCAGTTTGTAAGAAAGGCTTACATCTGGCCTGAATACTGAATTATTGTGTCGGGAAGCGGTGTTACCCGTTAGCCCAAAGTTACTTCCGACAGACACTGTCAATCTGTTGCTGAAAAAACTTTTTGAAACAGCTACATTCAAATCCATTTTTTGTTCTTTCCCGCCCTTGGTAAAATCATTATAAGAATTGAGATTCAAATCCACATCAATTCCTTTAAACAAATCGCCGGCTAGTTCATTCAGCGCTGAAGAAACAAATCGACTTACACTTCTTTTGGCGATATTTGAAAAGTCGCTGGTATATGATTTAAAAAAGTCGGCACTTTGCTCTCCAAGAAATTTATTCAACAGCAGCAGTGAGAATACCTGTTTATTTGTAGCGGCCGGGTCTTGTCGCAATTGCATGAACTTGTTATCTATTGCCGATTTTAAATCGCTGCTCATCAGATTGCTTTCTTTAGGTGAACGCAAATCAAAAGAGATATTCGGCTTGGTCATTTTTCCGGTGATATTCAGTATGACAGGAAAAGGAAATTTTTGCTTGATGGCATTGGCAAATTCAGGGCTCATTTCTTTGATTTCATTGGCCAAGAGTTCCTCTGCCGAAGTGTTGGCAATATATTCAGCACTGATATTGATGAGTGCATTCCCCGGAGCACCGCCAAAAGTAATCGTACTGCCTTTTACAAGATTGAATTGTTTTTTTAGAATTTCATAATTGAGCACATAGTAGCCCTTGTCTAATTCATATATGCCACTCATGTAGAGATTGCCGCCGGGATCAACACCCGCATTCAGATGTGCATCCCCCTGAACCATCATCTCATCTCCGGTGGCAGGATCAATTATGATTCGCAGTCTGGTATTTTTATTTACATCCAGATTCACATTGTATTTCAAAATAGAGGAAAATTCTTTGGCAACTTTTTGCTCATCAATCAGACCTGATAAATGATCTGCGAAAAAAAATGTATCCCGGTCAACAAAACGAACGAGGGTATTGAAATCTTCTTTTACGTAACCGCCATCCGGAAGCACAATAGTCAGATCCGTTTTGTCATTTACGAAAACATCTCCATCAATATACGGCGCCAGTGTGCTTCCGGAAAAAGTCATGTTGGCATCTGCCGCCAGATATCCCAACAAAGGCATTTCTCTGCTTTTCCTGGCATTGAATAAAATAAATTCTTTTGCTCTGCCACTGATGTCAATATCAAATTCGCTGTCTTCCCTTAATGCAATTTTGCCATTCAATTTTAATGAATGATTCATCGTGTCCTGCACAATGAAATTATTAAACAAGACAGCCGGTTTATTGAAAACAATTTTCTGATTGGTTATTTTGTAGGATGTGCCCAGCATTGTAACGGTGAAGCGTGTTGTATCAAAATTCAATGCTCCATCCCATATTAAATTATTTAGTCTGCCATGGATGTTCAAACCCCCGGTAATCTTTCCCGAGCTATTCCTGATATGTCCGAATGAAAAAGCCTGTAAGGTTTTCATATCCAGTTTTCCAATCGAAATGCTACCATCGAGTTCCTTGTCGGCATGTTCAGGATAATATTCAATATTGGCTTTTATGTCATTTTCATTTCCAAGAAGCAATATGTTGGCTGAAATCTTCTCATCATTGAGCATCTCCGCATTCCCTTTGATGTCTCCTATATGATACCCCATGACATGCAAGTTGGCTATATCCGCAGTACCCTCAATTGCAGGAACAGGCATATCTAACTCGCTTACACGAAGTCTGGCATCAACAGTGCCGGAACTAAAATTTGAATCAGCCCTTAAAAATGTGCTAATGTTTTTTAAGTTAAAATTATCAATATCGATATGAATAGGGCTATTGGGCTCCTGTTCTTCACTGTTAAGATCAATCCTGGAGCTGTCATTTCGGATGGAAAAATCATGGATATAGATCCCTTTGGGTGTATACTTTATGTAATTGTTTTCGTTTGTGGTCCAGTCTTCGTAATTCAGCTTCATATGATCAGTCAATCTGAAAGTATAATCTTCTCCGTTATAATCAACGGATGCGGATAGGCCAAACCAGTCTTTTAATAATTCGTCTTTGGTAAGTGCATGAAAGCGAACTTGATCTTCCGATGCTTCGGTAGTAAAACCGGTCTGATAAAATTCAACATCTCCATTTTTGAATGTATCAACAAAAATTTGTGCAACCAATTTATCATTCCGGGTGACAAGATCTACATTAAAATTTTTGATGTCGAAATTGCCATATTGAATGCGACCTGAGGACGTAGTAAATTTTAAAGACGGACTGTCGACATCTGAACGGTATTTTCCTGAGAGTTCTATGGTTTCAAAACCTTTCAATTCATTTGAAAAAGATTTGAAAATTGAATCATACATCACATGCCCTTTGAATCCGAATTCCTGATCTCTGAATTTTTCTTTGGGTGCTTCCCAACCAGGGATCTTGAAAAAAGCAGACAAATGTTGTTCTAAAGACCCGAGCAATTTGTCATAATCAAATGCTCCGCCAGCTTTCAATTCCGCAAACGGAGCTTTAATGAATATGGAATCAATGCCCTTGAATGATGTTGCCGTAACAGAACTATTGTAAAGCGGATAAGTTAGTTCGGGTGTGGTAACAATAAATTTATCCAGCTTTACGGACGCGTTCAGATTTCTGGGAGTCAAACTGCTTGCTGCAACTGAGAGTCTTCCCGAAAGATTCAGTTTGTCATCCGAAAATCCAAGATTTTTAAACTGAACAGTATCTATATCCAGATAGGTATCAATTGTCGGATACGCTTTACTGATATCGGCATTGGCTGAATAATACAGTTTTATATTTTTATCTTTTATGTTCCCTGAACTTGAAATGAGCCCTTTATTTATAAATGCATCTACATCAATATTATTGTAATCATATTTCATCAGGCCAATACTTGATATGTTGGTTCTGATATCTGCCTGCATGGTTTTGTAATCGAATCCTCTTCCTTTGGCTGAAAGTTTTCCTGTCACCTTTCTTATAGTCGGCTCTTGTTTTATCAGTTTACCCAGATTAAACCCAACAAAAGAAAGATGGAGATCATAATTGGATTTATCCGGCTGTGAGAAGTTTTTCATGGTACCTTTCATGCCCAATGTCCCCAATGAAGTTCTCAACGAAAAGTCCGTTTGCAAATCATTCATGTTTCCACCAATATTCCCTGCAAAAGAAATATGATCCGGTATATAATATTGATTGAGGATGTTTTTAGGAATGTAAGAGACAAAAAAAGATTTGTCGGCCGAAATTTTTTCTGTATTCAATGCATAGGTCAGCTTATCCGGTTGGGAAAGATTATTGAGAACGATTTTTCCGGCATAATCAATTCCTTTTGCCTTGATTCCAAGACTTGCAGTCAGATTGTTTGTGTTACCGGTAATCCCACCTTTGATATCAATCACATCGGGCAGATTATTCAGAGAAGCAAGATGCTCTTTGGGCGTGAATCTGACGATGTCTTTTTTCAAAAATTGGGCTTCTTTGATTTGAATGTCATAGCCTATTTTTTTTGTGTCGGACATGTTCAACAATGTAGCAGATGCGTCTATTCTGCTTCCTGAAAATCCACTGAATTGAAACTGAGGAATATACAATCTGGCAAGATTGCCCCTGATTTGGCTATTCAATACTATTTGATCTTTACGGAAAGAAGATTCAGGAAGCATTTGATTCAATTCGGGATAAATCAGATAAAGGTCTTTGAATGAAATGATGGATCTGCCCAATACCGCAGTAATCTGTGTGTTTTTAGGTTTTTTAAAAAAATCGTCCGGCTGAGTATAACTCAAATTCACGGAGCGTTGAAGGGTGCTGTTGGGTGTTTTTATATAAAAGCTGTTCAATGCAATCCCGTTTCTTTTCATCAGAAAATCGGCATAAGTACTGTCTACGGCAAACCCACATTTTTCTTTAAAACTGAACTGTCTTACAAGCGCAGCTGTAGAATCGGCTGTAAGATTGATATTCGTCAAAGATGCATTGATTTGTTGGGCTGCCACATGATTGGCATCAAATCCTTTTTTAGATTTATGGTTATTGTCATCATAGACAATCTTACTTTTACTAAGAAGAATTTGTTGAACCCTAATATCCCAAGATTTTTCATCCTGTTTTTTGATCGTCGGCTTGGGTTTGATTTTATTTTTATTTTGCAAGAGCGCAACATCTGCCTGATTAAGAACGACATCTCCCGCCGATAACTTTTTATTTTTTGTGTCAACAAACAATTGAGTTGAATTGAATTGCGCAAGCTTGTTGGAAGTAAAAAAACCGGATACGCTATCGGATATCTGTACGTCAATATTCTCCAGATCTAATTTTTTAATGGTGAGCATGAGAGGCGTTGACGTTGTGGAATCCTCTGTTGGTTTCGATTTGGCCGGCGCGAAAGAGCTCATTCGGTATTTGATTCCCTTTCCGGAAATACGATCTATGTTGAACAACATTTTATCGGTATTCAAGCTTTCTGTTGAAACATGCAGGCTTTCCAATTGAGCATACATGCTTGTTCCGTCATATTGATCATCCAATCTCAGTCTTATATTACTCAATGATACGGATTTCAGATCCAGTTTCGTTGCTCTTGATGGTTCGTTGTTTTTTTTATCCTCTTTGCCGGAAAAAGCATCAATGATAAATTGAAAGTTAAAGCTGGTATCTGATCTGGGGCGACTGATATTTGCGTAGATATCATTGAGGTTGATTTTTTTTACATCCACTTCGCTGTTCAATAATTTAAGCATATTCAGTTTGACATACACTTCTCCGCCATAAAACAGTGTGTCTTTTCTTAGGTCTTCTATAAAAACACCTTTAAGTTTAATCCAGTTGGGAATGCTGTAGTCAATGCTACTGATCTTGACTTTGGTGTGGAGTTGTTTTTCCAGGTAGGATTGCACCTGATTGCGAACCATTCTTTTTCCTGCAGGAGTATTGATGTAAATCCAAAATGCAACCATCAGAACCACGAGAACAATCAAGAGATAAAGCAGTACTTTGAAGCTTTTTTTGATGATATTTTTTGCGCTGATCACTTATGGCTATCGGAAAATTTGTTTTTTATTTTTTAATAAACTTCTGAAGAGCCAATCTGGTATGCTCACTAAGTACAAGTCTTCCGCTGATAGCAGCCCTCTCTGCAAGAAGCGTATCCCAGTGTTCGGTCCCTTTCCAGTTCATTTTTTTTATTTCCGCCATGGCGTCAGGACTTGAATGAGCGAGAGATTCAGCCAACCTCGAAACAGACTCATCCATGCCTTCAATGGAAGGATGCACCTCGGCAAAAAGTCCTTTTTTCTTCGCCCAATCACTGTTTCTCCACATCATCGCATCTATGGAAAGTGCACTAAATGCACTGATTCCTATTTTTCTTTCTATCGCCGGCCCCACAACAAAAGGGCCAATGCCAATGGCGAGCTCACTGAGTTTGATTTCGGCAGGTTCTACTGCAATGGTATAATCAGCAGCAGCAGCCAAACCCACTCCTCCACCCACACATTTTCCCTGAATCCTTGCGATAACAAACTTAGGGCAGCGTCTGATCGCATTGATGACATTGGCAAAGCCACTGAAAAATGCATTTCCCTGTTCAGGAGTCTGGATAGATATCAATTCATCAAATGATGCACCGGCACAAAAGGTTTTTTCCCCTCCGCTTTTTAATACAATTACCTTAGATTCATCGTGCGTTCCCGCAAAATGAATTTCCTGTGTGAGTGATTCAAGTATTTTGCCCGGAAGCGAGTTGCTCTGTGGATGAAAAAACTCAATAGTTGTTATTCCTCTGTGCGTTTCGGATTTAACATATCCCTCCTGTATTTCTTTAATCATTGTGAAATGTAATAGTTCTTTTGAATAGTTGAAAGCTTTGTAAAGATAATTTAATATCAGATAATTAATTGAACGGAAACACTGATCAAAAGAAAGAAAATGACACGATTACAGTCGAGAATCAATCTCGCGGGATAGCGCATCAAATATTTCATCAATACTCCCTTCGCCTTTAATCATTTTGACTTTATTGAATTGCCTATAATAATCAGCTACAGAAGTAGTTTTGGCATGATATTCAGCTATTCGGGCACGAATGACTTGCTCATTGGTATCATCGCTTCTCCCGCTCGTTTCTCCTCTTTTCATCAATCGTTTAACCAGTTCTTCTTCACCAACCTCCAGGGCCAACATGATGGCAATAGACGCTTTTTTTAAATGTAACAACTTATCAAGAGCCTCCGCCTGAGCGGCAGTTCGGGGAAATCCATCAAACAAGAATCCGGGTACTTGATTGTTTGTCTCAATTGCAGAGCTAATCATACCAATGACCACTTCATCGGGGACAAGCTGACCTTTGTCCATAAGCTTTTTTGCTTCCAGGCCTAAAGCTGTTTGTTTTGCAATTTCCGAGCGCAACAAGTCTCCTGTACTCAAATGCTTAAGTCCATACTTTGCTATAAGTCTTTCGCTTTGCGTTCCTTTTCCACTGCCCGGAGGGCCAAAAAGTATTACATTAAACATGATAAAAGTAAATTCGGCAGTATGATAAAAAATGATTCATCTGCTATAAAAATAGAAGACG
>VERM01000338.1 GCA_018882645.1 Ferruginibacter sp. | reverse complement strand
GAACCGTATTGATGTTGATTTTCTTCCAATTTCGACTACCTAAGAAAAGATGTGGTTTTATTTTTTGAAAAACAGAGTCCGCCAGCCCATAAGTCTCCCCGATTTGCATAATTGAATAGAATCCACCCAGCTTTTCACGGTAGTTGACTATTCGGGCAGAGAGTTTTAGGCCTATTCCTGGCAAACTTTCAAAATCTGCTGAATCGGACTGATTGATATCTACCTTTTTAAACTCTAATGATTTTTCTTTGTATTGATTTTTGGATAAGATGTCAGTATGAGAATTCATTCGGTTACTGATTTGAATAAACGGAATCATTTGATCCGCTTGGTCGGGCAATATGCCCCAAATTTTTCTGATGTCTTCTGGCTTGTTAAATTTTCCTCCCTTTGAAAGAAAGTTTTGAATGGTTTGAATGGTTTTGTCTTTTAAGCCTATTCGTTGCCAGCCATCAAATGAAAGGGTATTGGGATCAAATACAAATGGACTAAGATTCAGGCCTTGTTTCCCCTCGAATTTACTGGAATATTTTTCGTTTGGATACGAATTAGAATATCTTATATTGGAATAGTTGCTATTGCTATCGCTAAAACTACTGTCTATTTCTAAAGCTAAATGAGCCAGATGGCGATGATCTGGAATTTGAAAAGGAAAAAATTTTTCAAATAAATAAGGTAGCCACATCAAAAAAAGAATGGCGATGCATAAAATCACAATGCCATTTTTTTCTTTTTTACTGAAATTCAATAAATGAGAATTCGTTTTTGTTGCCATTTTCAATCCATTGACTTTAGAGATAATCAATGGATTAAATTAGTGAGGATGCAATAAATTAAAAGAAGTAAAACAACGAAACTTAGGAAGAAATTAACTGTAGTGTATCGTATGCCAATGAAATTCCTGAGGGTAATTCTCTTGACACTATCTCATGTTTGCCAAGCTGATGGCTGATATGCGTAAAATATGCCTGAGGAATTTTAAGTTGATGTACAAGAGCAATGGCTTCCTGTAAATTAAAATGTGAAACATGCTTTTCTTTTCTCAATGCATTCAGAACGATGATTTTCGCACCAGATATTTTGGCCTGTTCTGAATCTTCAATCCTATTGGCATCTGTGATATAAACAAAGTTTCCAAAACGAAAACCCAATACAGGCATATTCAAATGCCAAACTTGTATAGGCGCAACAGCTATATCTCCAATCAAAAATTCCTCATCCGTGATTTCATGAAGAGAAATTTGAGGCACACCGGGATATTTTTGATCCGAAAAAACATAATGAAATTCATTTTTAATAGCCTTCTGAGTCAAGGCACTTGCATACACTTTCATAGGACGCTGATGGAAATAGTTGAATGCTCTGATGTCATCCAGGCCTGCAACATGATCTTTGTGAGCATGTGTGAAAAGAACGGCATCAAGTTTTTTCACATCGGCTCTGAGCATTTGTGAACGAAAGTCAGGCGTGGTGTCAATAACAATTGAAGTGGTATCACTCTCAATCAAAACGCTGCTTCGGTATCGCTTGTCTCTGATATCGCTGGATGAGCAAACCACACAATCACAGGCAATCATGGGTACTCCACTGCTGGTTCCTGTTCCCAAGAAAGTGATTTTTAATTCCGGATAGAACATAATGAAGCATTCAAAAAATTAGATTGCTACTTGTGTACAACAGAAAGCATCAGCTCGTCATATAGTTTCTGGCTTTCATGAGTGAGCTCATCGATATTTACAGTCAGCTGCGGTAGTAAATCAATCAGCGTGTTGATTCGACCTTCAGTTTGAAGAAATTTGTTAAGCACAACCACTTTTTTCTCCCGGAGGATACAATAGCCACTTTGAAAAGTACCTCTCTCATATCTGATAATATAGCCGGCCTCTTCGATCAACTTCTCTATCTTATCTAAAACACCTTGTGTAAACTTCATCTGACGGATAATTATTGTTCTCTGCAACTTCAGTTAAAAAAATCTCAACTGGAAATTTATTTTTCAACAAGCGTTGATAAAAAAGCTGACAGAAATGAATCATTTGCTGGAGAGCCTTATTACCGGAATAATCATTTCTTCAAGACTCACCCCTCCATGTTGAAATGTATTTCTGTAATAATTGGCAAAATGATTGTAATTATTGGGATAACACAGAAACAGATCACTTTTGGCGAAAATGAAAGAAGAATTTACATGTGGAGTAGGCAATCCTGCATCCTGAGGATTTCTATAAGCAAGCACATCTCTGGCTTCATAATTTAGATTTCTGCCATGTTTGTATCGTAAATTGTTTGTAGTTTGCTTATCCCCGACAACTTTTACAGGCGTCTTCACTCTCGTACTTCCATGGTCTGTAGCCACAAC
>VERM01000337.1 GCA_018882645.1 Ferruginibacter sp. | reverse complement strand
GAGTAGAACAATAAAGACCGATATTACAATTGAGAGTACGGGTCTATCTGTAAAATTTAATTTCATGTGTCTGAATTGTTCAATTAAGAAAAGTCCGGAATGGAAATAAGCTCAGTTTGAATTTTTTCTCCCTCTTTCAAACTTTGTATCCCCTCAAGGATGATGAGATCATTTTTTGTAATACCATCTGTTACAACGAAAAAGTTAGATAATCGATAAAGCGGGGAAATCTTTTTTACAGATACCTTATTTTCTTTTCCTACCACATATAGGAAAATATTTCCTTGAATTTCAAAAGTTGATTTTTGTGGTATGAGGATTGCATTTTTAACGTGTGCGGGTAAAAGAATTTTTCCACTGGATCCCTGTTTCAGTAGATTCTTATAATTATGGAATTTTGCTCTGAATGCCAGATTTCCGGTTGATGCATCAATTTCTGATTCTGTAGTTTCGATGATGCCGGATTCCTGGTATAGGCTATTGTTCGCCAATATCAGTTGAACACGATCGGCTTTTTGTCTGTTTTGGAGATAATCGAGGTACTCACTTTCAGAAACATTAAAGTAAGCATAAACAAATTCATTGTTTGAGATCGAGGTTAGTAAAGAACCTTCATCTACTAGACTCCCCTTTTTAAAAGGTATACGATTGATTACACCACTGAAAGGTGCACGAATCTCTGTAAAAGTCAGATGTAATTGTGCCTGTTCTTTTTCCACTCTTGCCAGACGTAATTTTGCTTTGTTGAGTTGCACTTTTGTTGCTGAAAGGTCTAATTCAGATTTAGATACGATATTCTTGTCGAATAATTTCTTAGTGTTTTCATATTCGATTTCTATTCCTCTCAACTCAGCCTCGGCAGTTTGTATCATTACATCTGCTTTTCTTACCAATTGTTCAATTTCGGCACTGTTCAATCTGAAAAGCAATTGGCCTTTTACAACTTTTCGCCCCTCATCAACATAGATTTCTTCAATGAACCCTTTGATTCGATTGCGGATATCAACATTCTGAATTGAATTGATGGTTGCAGCATACTCCCTTTCGTAGGAAGTATCCTTAATAAGCGGATGAATAACCTGGTACTTTTTGTTTTCCTTTGCTGTTGGTGTTTCACTGCAAGCGGTCATAAAAATGAACGACAGGCAGACATAGATCAATGTCTTCATTAGTTTTGATTAAGTATTGAGAAAATTGAGGCAGTTGCCTACAGAATCAGATCAGCCGGGGAGGTGGTGTAAATGCATCCGGTTGAAATAGCGACGCGCTAATCGGCTTTAATATTTGGTATATAATAATTATGGGTAAATTATTTTGTGAGGGATAAAAATCTACAGGAATTCCATCCTCATCAGAACTATCTTCTTCGAGTTCACCCTGTGTTCCTATGGGCATTTTTTTTACGGGAACTGAAGTGCTTTCATCAGATACTTGAATGGAGGCAGAAACAGCTTCAATGGAACGCATGTTCTCAGGAAAATCAACTTGAGCAATACCTATAAAAAGCAAGCAGAATATGAGCAATCCTTTATGCATTATATAAATGAAATTTTATTGAATGTTTCTGCAAGCCTTTATAACATATTTTGTGCCAGAAAGTTCATTTTCAAGTATTGTATGACAACTTTTTTCCCTCATTGTTTTGAATAAAAAAACCCGGCACTTTGTCCGGGTCTTTTTATCTGTGAAAATGCTAATTTGTCTGAATTTCTTGTTATTGAATTTTGGTATTGAATTCAACTTCAAGGTCAGTAGATGATTTGTTGCTGTTCACCGGGTCATTGGCTGCCTTTGAGGGTGGATTCCCACCGTAGTGTCGGAGGGTGATTTTAATTTTCCCTGTTGCAGCAGCTCCGCTCACCCAATTGCTGGTCAGTCCAAGTGCCACACCATTGGCATCATTGTCTAGTCCGGATACAGTTATGTTACTGCCTGCAGCTGGTTCATAATAAAAACGGTGGGAAGTGGCCTCTTGTTTTATTTCATTGGTTTTGTCTTCTGCCGGATTTACTGTTTTATTCAATAATTGCAGCGAAACATTGTAAGATTTGTTTGGTTGAAGAACGATTTCTTCTTTTGTCGGTTGATTTCCTCCCGGCCCATCAGCGTCATCGTACTGATAAACCAGGTTGGTTCCGCCACCCACCGGAGCGAATGTGAGACGAAGTGTGGTAATTACTTCCTCATCGTTGTGTTCGTGGGCATCCTTCTTACAGGAAACAAATACTGTTGTCAACAGAAGGAGCATTGCGAGCATTTTTTTGATTTGCATGGTCATTTTGTTTTTGATTTAATATAAAGGGTTATAATTCTATTTTTAATCGAATGCTGGCATTGATACCCTGTTCATCGGTGAAGTAGCGCATGCTATT
>VERM01000336.1 GCA_018882645.1 Ferruginibacter sp. | reverse complement strand
CAGCAGATATGCCGGCACCGGTCAGTACAACTAAATGTTTTTTATCTATACGCATTGATTTAAAATCAAAGTTCACCGGCCAATTCCATCACCACTTTCCATTCATCTTCCTTAACGGATTGAACTGAAAGTCTGCCCAATCTTACCAAATCCATATTCGCCAGTCTCTTATCCGATTTGATCTGAGCTAGAGTAACCGTTTTTTTTAGTTTACGAACCGGTTTCAGATCTACTACCACCCAAGCCTTATCTTCTGTTGTAGGATCCTGATAATATTCCTTGGTGACTTTAGCGATCCCCACAATCTCAACTCCCTCATTGCTGTGGTAAAAAAGCACCTCATCTCCTTTTTTCATTGACTTTAAATTGTTGCGTGCTCCATAATTTCGAACGCCATCCCAAAAGGTCTGTTTATCTTTTACAAACTGATCCCAGCTGTATTTAAATGGTTCGGATTTTACTAGCCAATACATATGATAAGGAGTTGAAGAGGTTTAAGAGGTTGAAGGCATGCCTGCCCCGACATGGTTTTAAGTTATAATTTCACCAACCTGATGCAAGTACGTCAGCAAGGTGCATCGTCTTTATATTCAATGACTGTTTTTTGATATAGCCATCCAGTTGCATCAGACAACTGGTATCCGTTGATATGATATAATCCGCTCCCGTTTTAATCACATGTTTTATTTTTTGATCTGCCATGCCAATCGAAATGGCTTCATATTTAACAGAAAAAGATCCTCCAAATCCACAGCATGTTTCACTTTCATCCATTTCGATCAATTCAAGTCCCTTTACTTGACTCAATAATTTACGAGGACCTTGTTTAATTTTGCATTCTCTGAGTGCTGCACAACTGTCATGATAGGTTGCCTTTCCATTTAGCTCAGCACCAAAATTTTCTATTTGTAGGATGTCTGTAAGAAATTCGGAGAATTCATATATCCTTGATGAGAGCATATTGACTTTGGCAGATCGATCATCTTCTGAAAAGAGTTTGGGATAATAGTTTCTTATAAATCCGACACAGCTTGCGCTGGGTGCCACAATATAGTCTACCGTATCAAAATCTTTTATGAATTTGGTTGCAACATCCTTTGCATCATTCCAAAATCCTGTATTGAATGCCGGCTGTCCACAACAGGTTTGATTTATATTATATTCTATATCACAACAGGCTTTTTCCAAAACTTTTTCCATATTGAAAGCGGTCTGTGGATGTAGCTGATCAATAAAACACGGTATGAATAGCTGGACTCTCATTAAACAAGTAGCAATTTGAATTTTTTACACATTCAACGAAAAAGAAATCATCTTTAATGCAGTAATTGCAGCTTCAGAACCTTTATTGCCATATTTCCCTGATGTCCTTTCTTCTGCCTGAGAAGAATTGTCGACAGTAAGCACTCCAAAAATAGACGGGACAGGTAGCATGAGGTTAAGCTGAGCAATACTATCTGTTACTGCTTTAGATACAAAATCAAAGTGAGGAGTATCTCCTCTTAAAACGCAGCCTAAGGCTATGAAAGCTGACGGTCTGTCGATATGGTTATCTTTATGTTTTTCCCAGTAATTTTTTATTCCATATCCAATTTCAAAAGCTCCGGGCACAGATATTATTTTGCAGGCAACATTGTTTAAATTGAGTATATCCAAACAACCTTTCTCCAGCACATCTACAATGTCCGCGTTCCATTCGGTTCTTATAATAACTATACATGCATCTTCCGGTAAGATGATGCCTGCATAGTCGTTCAATTGTGGTGTGTGTTGAGACATATTATTACTTTGATAACATCATTGCCACTAATTTAAAACACTCATTCTGGCAAGTGCTTTATCGATTTCACCATTATTAACACCTGAATAATTTGGATATTTTTCTTTTATTTTTTTGTAGCTATCAATTGCATCTTGGTTTTTACCCAAATACTCGGCATAAAGTGCTGAACGATACAAAGCATCCGGTGTCGTTGCATCGTCTTTTTCATTCACAAGAGCAGCTTTTTTATAATAGCTATATGCTTCTTCTCTCAGATTCTTTTCTGCATGAGCATCGCCCAACATGATCAGGCATTTGGTTTCGATTTGAGAAGCCCCGTTTGATTTAAAGTCTTTAAGATGTTTGATAGCGTCGTCAAATTTTTTAGTGTGAAGACTTATGGCTCCTATCATAAATTTAGAACGGTTTGCGGCTGCCGTGCCGTCGAAATCTTTTATGATCTTCTTTAAACCAATTATTTTTTCACCTTCGAATGCTCCTCCGTCTATGACAATCTTGACAGTATCTGCACCAAATGAAGATGCTGCCATTTTGTTGAAAAGATCTTCAGCTTGTATAATGGCTTCATTGGCTTTTATGTCTCTGGGCT
>VERM01000335.1 GCA_018882645.1 Ferruginibacter sp. | reverse complement strand
ATGTTGTAGGTATCACTTTGATTTGATTTTGAGGAGAACCAATAAAACTTTCAGCAATTATTGGTATGAAGAATTCCGATTTTATATTTTGATAGTTTTCCGAGAGGAATTTTTCAAACAATACTTTAGTCAAATTAAATACCGATGGATAAAAACACCAAAAATTCATAGATACGCTGGATAAGCCCGGAACTTCGTTTTGTGTACCGTCTTCTTCTTCGTAAATAACGGTATTCCCCTTCCTGTATATTTTTGTTCTCTCATTTATAGCTAAAAGATTATTATTGCCATCAACCTGACAAACGCCCCTGCTCACTTTACCATGTTCACTCAAGGTTTTTTCTAATTGATACCCAATGATGGCATATGTATTATCGTCACATTTATTGTTTAAAAAATCAGCTGCTCTCACAAAAGCATCATAACCGTAATAATCATCTGCATTGATAACCGCGAAAGGCTCCTTAACCGTTTCGGAAGCACATAAGATCGCATGACCTGTTCCCCAGGGCTTGGTTCTTTCCGTGGGAATCATACTTGGATTTGCATAAGTTTTTATATCCTGAAAAACATAATCGACATCAATTTTCCCTTTTAGTTTCGCCCCGAATTGAGCCTTAAAGTTTTCAGCAAAATCTTCCCTAATGATAAAAACCACTTTGCCAAATCCGGCTCTGATCGCATCGTAAATGGAATAATCCATAATCGTTTCACCGTTGGGCCCAAAACCTTCGGTTTGTTTCATGCTTCCATATCTGCTGGCCATTCCAGCGGCCAATATCAAAAGTGTAGGCTTCATAAATTCTTTTTAGTAAGTTGAGATCAATTAAATTTCAAATCATCCGTATGAAACTAACTTTCACGTTTCGGGCACAAATTTAAAGAAAACCAAATTAATATCATATATCAATGATTTTTGAAACCCAAAGATGCAGGATAGACCATATCGATAGTCCATTATTGAAACAAAAAAATATCAATATGGCTGTAGCAAGACTTGATCAGCTGCATCCTGTAGTTTCAGGTAATAAACCGTTCAAACTTTTCCATTTCATTGAGAAGGCAAAAAAAGAAAATAAAAAAAGAATTGTAACATTTGGTGGAGCATACTCCAACCACCTGATTGCAACCGCATATTATTGTAAAAAATCCGGCCTGCCATCGACAGGGATCGTCAGAGGAGAAAAACCTGAAACATTATCGCATACCCTTTCCCAATGCATTAGCTACGGAATGGATCTGAAATTCATTTCACGACTGGATTATACTACTCAAGAAATAGATTCAATTTGCCACGCCTTTGATATTGAAAGAGACAAAGCAATGATTATACCAGAAGGAGGATACCATCCTTTAGGCGCAAAAGGAGCTGAAAAAATCACAAATCAAATAGCGGACTTTGATGCCACTCATATATGTACAGCTGTTGGAACGGCAACTACCCTTGCCGGGCTTCTCGAACATAAAAATCTTAATCAAACACTGATTGGTATTCCAGTTTTGAAAGGGATGAATGATATCAGACAAAGATTGAGTTATCTGATAGGCACAGAACAATTTGAAATGCCCGTGATTTGGGATACATACCATTTTGGAGGTTATGCGCGTAGGGACAATAAATTAATCGAGTTTATGAATCGCATCTATGATTGTCATAAAATAGAAACTGACTTTGTTTACACCGCAAAAATGATGTTCGGAATCTTTGATAAAATGAACCAGGATTTTTTCCCGGAAGGAAGCAAAATCATTGCCATTCATACCGGCGGCTTACAAGGCAACCTATCTCTTCCAGGTGGAACCTTAAATTTTTAATGCATTGACCAAACGGGTTGTTAATATCAAAATACAAAACTTATTTGTTAGCCCTTTTCGTAATTTTGTCTGCGTCAGCCAAAAGATGAAGAAACCAATTTATATCCTGCTTACAGTTGCATTAACTTTATCTGTAGATGTGCATGCTCAAAAGATGTTACCGGAAATCAGCGTAAAAAATATCAATGATAAAATCATTGTCAGCTGGATGCATAATTACAGAAAGAAAATTAGTGACATTTTCATTCAGAGGTCTTATGATAGTCTGAAAAACTTTACCACCATCGGAACAGTTTTAATTCCCGAAAATCAGGAGAATGGCTATCCTGATAACAATCCTCCATATAATCGGATGTACTACAGAGTTTCAATAGTTTTTGAAGGCGGCACTTATGTTACCGGGCCCTCTACAAGGCCTGTGAAAAATATTTCTGTACCCATTGAAGAAGAGAAAGCGGAGGAAAAAGTGGAAGAACAACCCAAAAAAGAAAAAACTGAACCTTTAAACCCAGTTGATAGCCTCAATATAAAAATTACCAAGCCCATTATTATTGCATCAGAC
>VERM01000334.1 GCA_018882645.1 Ferruginibacter sp. | reverse complement strand
ACTGTCTACAGTAAAGAAAAATGGGATAAATTAACTTCCTATGCTGAAAAATAAAATTGATATCACTCCATATAATTTAAAACAAAAGCTTTCCATTGGACTTGAGTTGTCATTTAATAAATTGCTTCAACAAAAAAAGTCTCAAAACGGAATGCTGGTTCTGCTTGAAGACGGAAAAATAAAAAAAATTAAAGTGTCAGATATCAAATAGTTCCGCCTTCGGCGATGTTTGGTAGCGCTTCGCGCGTTTGGGTGCCACTACGTGGGGTTTGGGGTTATTTTGTTTGGTGTTATGCTTCAACTCCTTCAACGGCTTCAACTACTTCAACAATATTCAACTGAGGTTTAAGGGTTTAAATGGTTTAGTCGAATCAATCAAACAAGCATTTCCCCAAACTTCTAAACCACTCAACTATATAAACTATTTAGGCCGATTGTTAAAACACAGCATGACGGTTGGTAAAAAACCGGGAATTATCAGTTCTTTTCCCCTTTGAAAAATATTTTATGATACGATTTTTACTCAATGGAAATTACAAAAGAAATTATAGCGGAATTTATTATGAAAAATAAAATTGAATTATACCCTACTCAATCAAAGATGAGTCTTCCCATCATTAAAAGACTATTTAAAAAAATGACAGCGGGAATAAAATTCAACGGAATAAAAGTTGAAGGAAATTTTATCAGTGATGGTCACCATAGATATATCGCTTCTCTTTTATCTGATTTTTCACTTGAAAGAATCCCGGCAAACATCTCGTCATCTGCCGACTTAATTGACTGGGAATCAGTTGATATTGAAGAAGAAGATTGGGACACACCTGCCAAAATAAAAATATTGAATGAAAAAGATGCCGCTTACAACGAAATATCAATTGAAAAAATCACTGACTTGCTCAAATAATTTCTAATTTTGTTGCATGTTATTATTTCTGGACATAGATGGGGTCATGGTTCCTGCCATGGGCTGGAAAAGTCCGGATTTCCTTAATGATGGTTTTCCGGCATTCAGCAAAAAAGCCGTGAATAGTCTTCAGAAGATTCTTTCTGAAGATGATACCATTATACTTACAACTTCCCACAAATCAAAATATAGCATTGATGAATGGAAGAACATTTTCAAAAAAAGGGAAGTCAAGATAGAAAAAATCAAATTGCTTCCTGAAAACGTCAATCATGCCAGCAGAAAAGATGAAATCATGAATTGGCTGAATGAAAACATCATCAATGAAGAATTCATTATTATTGATGATGACCATTCTTTAAATGAGTTGCCTGAATATTTAAAGAATCATCTGATACAAACCAGTTCTCTTATTGGACTTACTGAAAAACACGCCGAAATCATAAAGTCTATTACGCTGAAATAGATCCAATTGGCGCGTTATTAGATTTTGATAACAACAGGGCCAATGGGTAGTCTATCCTGATTAAAATAGGATTGTACGATAGGAGTACGTTTTGTAAGCTCCTCGTAAGTGTTCATTTTTGCAGACAATACAAATACGGTAATTGTGTATTTCAAGAAATTTGTTGAAAAATGAAAGTATGTTGTCATATCAGGATTGAATTAAAATCATAAAAATCAAAGATCAGACCATTCTTCGATAATCTAAAAAAAGGATATACCAAACAAAAAAACCGTTCGCTTCGCAAAAAATTTTGTTTGGTATTCGGCGTTTAGCATTGTTCAAAATACAAACTTTTAAACTTTAAACCATTAAACGCAAAAAATCCGCGAATGCGGATTTTTTGATTGTCGGGATGGCAAGATTAATATTATTGATCTTGTTAGTGGGGAGGCCAAACACCATCAAGCCTCGCTCGTTTCACTCGCTTATGGCTTTTTATGCATCGCTTTTTGAAGCAAGCTTCAATCGCTCGCATTAAAAAAGCCCCTGCATACTGCAGAGGCTTGATGGTATTTGTCGGGATGGCAAGATTCGAACTTGCGACCTCCTGGTCCCAAACCAGGCGCGATAACCGGGCTACGCTACATCCCGTGCCTTGTAAACATTAGAACAAACTCAACGCAAACAGCCGCTTTACAAACAGCGGCTGCTGTGAAATATTTGTCCAGCGGTGAGGGAGGGATTCGAACCCTCGGTACAGAGTTACCCGTACGGCAGTTTAGCAAACTACTGATTTCAGCCACTCATCCACCTCACCGTCCACCTTAACATTTTTAAGGGTGGCAAAAATACAATACCAATGTTTAACCCCCAAAAAACAACATAAAAAAACCGGGGAAACCCGGCTCATTTATAATTTAACAGTCAATATCTGATTAAATAGCGGCCAATTGTACCTTTTGCTGCAACTCCAGTACAGATTCCTTGAAAAGGGAATCAGTGTCCATCAGATCTTTTACAGTCTGACAACTATGAAT
>VERM01000026.1 GCA_018882645.1 Ferruginibacter sp. | reverse complement strand
GTCTGATCGTGGGTAACAAAAATGGAAGTAATACCTGTTTCCCGCTGTAGTCTCTTGAGTTCGTTTCTGGCCTGTGTTCTTAATGAGAAATCCAGATTAGACAAAGGTTCATCCAATAGTAGTATTTCGGGCTCATTAACAATAGCTCTTGCAAAAGCTACTCTTTGTTGCTCTCCACCACTGAGTAATGAAACGTTGGTATTTTTTTTTTGAGCCAGCCCAACTTTATTCAGTACGCTTTCAACTTTGGCATTTACAATTGATGTGCTTAATTTTTTTATTTTCAATCCATAAGCAATGTTCTGCCATACGTTCAAATGCGGGAACAGTGCATAATTCTGAAAGACAAAGCCAATGTTTCTTGACTGAACCGGAGTGGAAGTAATATCAACTCCATTCAAATGAATGTTTCCGATTTCGGGCAATTCCAGTCCGGCGATCGTTCTCAATAAAGTTGTTTTACCGCAACCGCTTTTACCAAGCAATGAAACAAACGCTCCTTTCTTTATAGAGATATTGATATTGTTTAAAACAGATTTTCCTTCAAAACTTTTACAGATATTTTTTATTTCAAGAAATGACACGATGGGTTAGTTTTTTGTATGAACTTCATTATCCCATTTTTTCATCCATTCGGCTTCCTTTTCAGCAATGATATCCCAGTTGACGTCAAGTGCTGAGTAGTTGGCTGTTTTAAGCCAATTGGGTAATTTGTCTTTTTCCATATCTGTTCTGGATGGAATGCGATAAAATTTTTCTGCCTGCGTAATCAGACTTTCTTTGGATGTTACAAATTCGTAGAATTCTTTTGCAAGAGCAAGGTGTTTTGTTCCTTTAACAATGGCGATACCATCTGTAAGCACTACTGTACCGTTTTGTGGAAATACATACCCGAATGGATATTTATTTTTATTTTTTTGCAATTCAATATCCGGCATGTTCCATATGGTTACGACTTCTGCATCTCCGCCGAGTTTAGCATACATTTGAGTAGGATCTGCAGTATAGATAGCAGTGTTAGTGTCAAGCATTTTCAACCAGTTCCATCCTTCATCTTCTTTGCCTGTTCTTTTAATCGATTGCTCCAGCATGGCACTGAAAATAGCCCTGAGTGTTCCGGAAGCCATTGGATTTCGTAAAACGACTTTTCCTTTCCATGAAGGTCCAACAATTTCATTCCAGTCTTTAGGGGCTTTATCTGCAGTAATCTTGTTGCTATTAAAAGCGATTACTTGTGGCGTTGAGAAAGTGCCGTACCAAAAATCATTTTTACTTTTTGCGGAAGCAGGAATCTGATCAGCCCAGGTGGGTTTGTATTGTTCAAGCAGTCCGGACTTTTCTGCACGTGTGAACATGGTAGCGGGGGCTCCCCACCAAATATCAGCCTGTGGATTTTTGGATTCGTTGCTTATTCTGTCAAAAACCTGCTGAGACGACATGTCCAGCCATTGAATATCAATATTAGGATTTTTCGTTTCGAAGCTTTTTTCGAATTCACTCAACAGTTCTTTCCCGTGAGGTGAATAAATTACGAGCTTCTCTTTTTTATTGCTGTTGCATTGACTGAATAACAATAGACAGGCAGCAACAGTTAAAATTCGTGTGAATGTTAATTTCATATTTAAGGCAGATTAATTTCTCTAAACATATTTTTTAAAAACATTATTGAGGAGTGGTTAATTTTAAATTCTCAAAAAACTTTTCGGTTTTTTTATAGGATTCGGGACTGTTCATGTCAAAAAACCAGAAATCTTCATAGTCTCCTTCATTCATGTACGTTTGCATTGTTCCTTGTGACTTATGTTCGGCAATTTCCCAATTCACAATTATCTTGTAATTCAATCTGTTTTTAAAACCGAAATTGACTGTCCGGTCGAATTGAAAAGATGGTTTACCGGATGCAACTTTAGTAATTGGAAAGTTCTCCAACTGTTTAAATGTTTTTTGTGTGGTGTCGTTTTTTTTGGAGGTGCTTACTCCCAAAACAATGGGTTTTTCTTTTAATGTTTGAACTGTTTTGAGTGAGAGTATTGTTGCCGCTTTGTGATGTGCATGTGTTGATGAGTCCGGGATTAGACAAAAAACAAAATCATATTTATTATTAGTCATTAATTCTTTAAGTCTGCTTTGAACCCAATTTACATTCCAGGTAGTATCGAGAGGTTCTCTGACGTCAAGTCCGTAGTGTGCATCTTTCTGATCGAAAAAATAATGATTTCTGATACCGATTATTTTTCCGGCATTCATCAATTCCTGTTTTCTGATACGGGGAAGATTTTCTCTTCCAACTTTTTCATCCGTCAATTTTAGATTATAGTAAGGTTCGGCAAGCAGAGAGTAACGATAGCCACCTTCACCATTTGTGATAACCGCCTGGTCGACAATACCGCCTTGCTCTTTGGTGATCTTATAAATTATGGCTGCCATGCCCGTTTCATCGTCCGGATGCGCAACTACAACCAATGCCTTTACAGGTGTAACTTTTTCTTGCGCCGACAGAGAAATTGATGTTTGAAAGAAGATGATAAAGAGCAATACAAATTTGTACTTTAAAAAATCAATAATTAAAAGAGAATAAATGAGCGGCCTTTGTCTTTCAGATAGAGTTTGCATGGTATTAATTTTTGAATATCTTATTCAAGGGACTTGTTTATAAAATTATAGATTTTATTGTTATAAAAATATGACTATTTAAAATTTCTATACAATAAACCATCCGCATATCTATCTACAGAACAAATATTAATCATGTTTTATTGAGCCTGATATTTCGAACTTCATTTAACAATGAAATGCTTAATTCTTGCCTTATACATATTTATTATTCTTCCAATCAGTGTTTGCTCGCAGACGGCAAGGGAGGTCATTGAAAAAAGTGAAGAAAAAATGCGAGGTCTTACCTCTCAATGTGAAATAACATTAAGAACGATAAGGCCTAATTGGAGCAGATCGTTTAAAATCAAAGCCTGGTTGAAAGGGAATGACTATTCTATGCTGCTTGTTACGGCTCCGGCTAGAGACAAGGGAATTGTGTATTTAAAAAGAAAAAAAGAAGTATGGAACTGGATTCCGTCAATCGAAAAAGTCATAAAGCTTCCACCTTCAATGATGAGTCAGTCTTGGATGGGTACTGATTTTTCGAACGATGACCTTGTAAAAGAATCTTCCTTGTTAAAAGACTATTCTCATTCTTTTTTTAATGACACAATTATTAACGGAAGGTTATGTTATAAAATTATTCTTATTCCGCTATCAGGAGCTACTGTGGTTTGGGGTAAACTGATCATCTGTATAGATAAAGAAAGAAGTATTCAGTTGCACATACAGTTTTATGATGAAGATAACGTCTTGATAAATACAATGAATGCTGATGAAGTTAAAATAATGGACAATAGGCTTATACCTACCCATTTTGAAATCATTCCGGCTGATAAGCCCAATCAAAAAACAGAAATGGTTTATGAAAGTGTTTTATTTAACAGAAATATCAACGATGAATTTTTTTCAACAAATCAAATGAAATATTTAATAGAATAAATTTTGCGCTAATGTGGATTTTTACACTTGCATGGAAAAATATCTGGAGAAATAAAAGTCGTACAATCATTGTTCTGTCCGCTATCGCTTTCGCTTCCATCATATCCTTGCCTGCAAGCAGTTTAAAAGAAGGAATTTTTCAGAATCTCATCAGCAATATTGTTGGGAGCTATTCCGGGCATATTCAAATTCATCAAAAAGGATATTGGCAAGAGCAAACACTCGAAAATGGATTTGTTTCCGATGCCAATCTTACATTCAAAATTCGGCAAATTCCAGAGGTGGAGCACATTGCAAATCGTCTAGAATCTTTTGCATTGATTTCTTCTGGAGAAATCACTAAGGGTGCCATAGTATTGGGCGTCGACTCAATAGAAAAATTTCAATTCACAAGGGTATGTGATAAGTTGATTCGGGGAATATTTATGGACAGCGGTCAAGGATTGCTATTGTCTGAAGGATTGTCAAATAAAATGAAAAAAAACGTCAACGACACAGTCGTACTCATTGGACAGGGGTACCGGGGAAGCATAGCTGCAGATCGGTTTATTGTGAGCGGAATCATAAGGCTACCTTCTCCCAAATTAAATTCTGGTCTTTTGGTAATGCCATTGACTGAAGCTCAGCATTTTTTTCTTGCCGATTCTATAGTTACAACCACTTCTTTGTTGCTTAAAAAGAGTTCAGACCTAAATCAAACAGCTCACAAAATAAGAGCATTGATGAACAAGGATCATGAAGTTATGACATGGGAAGAAATAATGCCTGACATCAAACAGCATATACAAACAGACTCTATAAACATGCGAATTGTGCAACTCATCCTTTATATGCTGGTTGGTTTTGGGATATTTAGTACAATCGTTATTATGATGTCTGAGCGGAGAGCAGAGCATGGCATGTTACTCGCACTTGGAATGTCGAAACTTCGACTTCAATTGCTATTGATTACTGAATCATTATATACGGTTATGCTGGGTTCGTTACTTGGCTTATTATTGGGAGCGCCGTTGGTTTTTTATCTCCATAAATTTCCATTAAGAATTTCTGGCGCTGCTGCTGATGCCTATGCGAAATTTGGCTTTGAGCCGATATTTCCAACATCAACAGATTTTTCCATTTTTTTATATCAATCATTGATGGTATTCATTATTGGTACAATGGTTTCGTTATATCCTTTGTCTGTAGTACATCGAATGAAAGCAATCTTCGCAATGAAAAAGTAGTCCATGACCATAAAAATAGCCTGGAGAAACATCTGGAGAAATAAAATAAGAAGTCTGATCATTATTGTTTCCGTATCATCAGGACTATTGGCAGGCATGGCGGTGATTTCATTATACGAAGGCATGATGAGATCAAGGGTAAGAACAGTGATTGAAACAGAAACCGGGCATATTCAAATCCATCAAAAAAACTTTTTAAATGATAGAATGACGGAATATTATATTCCCAATCCTCAACTGATATCCGATCATTTGAAAAATGATATGTCTGTCAGGGCTTTTTCTGAAAGAACAATTTCGGAAGGAATGCTCTCTACAGCTAGCGGAGTATCAGGCGTATCTATCATTGGTATTCTGCCACAAAATGAAATCATTGTTTCAGGATTGGATCAAAAAATTAAAGAAGGCTTTTTGATTCCTCGTGAAGATATAAATGGAATATTGATTGGCAAAAAGCTCTCTCAAAAACTCAAAATACATTTAGGCCAAAAAATCATACTCACGGTAACAGACAGTGCCGGCAACTTGACTTCATCTGCATTCCGATTAAGAGGTATTTATCAATCTGATAATGCTTTGATTGACGAGGTTAATGTATATGTGTCTCAACAATCAATTCAGGCGATGCTGACTTTGAAAAATCAGATTCATGAAATATCTGTTTTATTAAAAAGTGATGAACAGATGGACGAATGTTTGCGGAGATATAAAATTAAATTTCCTGACTTGGCGATTGACTCCTGGAAATCACTTTCTCCTGAAACAAATTTATTGGTAACTACGGTCGATTATTACTCTTTTATCATTCTTGTCATTCTGTTTATTGCCATTTCATTTGGAATCATGAATACAATGATGATGTCTGTTTTGGAAAGGCGTTATGAAACAGGTATGATGATGGCCTTAGGAATGGGTAAATATAAAATCATGTATATGATTATTCTGGAAACAATTTTTCTGAGTATTATTTCCATTCCCGTAATCATACCTATGGCCTTAATGACTATTCAATACTATGGAGAAAAAGGAATTGACCTCAGTGGAATGGGGAAAGATATGATGTATAGTTTTGGTTTTGAAACAACCATTTATCCTGTTTTCCCTATCGAGAAACTTCCCTCCTTGATTATTCTTCTTTTTATTACAGCAATCATATCTTCAATTTTACCTACATGGAAAAGCGTGCAAAACAGTCCGATACAGGCATTGAGAAATTAAATTCAAAAGATGCTACCGTTATTGATGCACACAACATCAGTAAAACATATAATCCCGGAGGTATTCCCATAAGAGCCATTAAAAATATCCATCTTCATTTGTCGAAAGGCGAATTTGTAGCGCTGGTGGGGCCTTCGGGATCCGGGAAAACTACACTGTTAAATATGATTGGAGGGTTGGATCAACCTGATTCGGGAAGTATCCTCATCAATAATACTGATATAACAAGATTAAGTCAGGCTAAACTAGTAAAGTTTCGCTTGCATCATATTGGATTTGTTTTTCAGTCATATAATCTGATACCGGTACTTACTGCTCAGGAAAATGCAGAGTTCATTATGCTTTTACAGAAGATCAAGAAATTCAAAAGAAATGAACGTATTGATATGTTGTTTCAAGCCGTAGGATTGTCAGATAAAAAAAATGTCAGACCGTCTCAGCTTTCAGGAGGACAGCAGCAAAGAGTGGCGGTATTGAGAGCGCTTGCATCAAAACCGCAATTTGTATTGGCAGACGAACCTACAGCCAATCTGGATTCAGAAGCGGCATTCAATTTGTTGGACATCATGCTCAAGTTAAACAAGGAGGAAGGAATGACCTATATTTTTTCTACCCACGATCAACGCGTTATTGACAGGGTTAAGCGTGTCATCAAATTGGTTGACGGAGAGGTAGTATCAGATAAAATAACAGATATTTTGTAATGAAGCGGATATTTATATTCATTCTAATAATCTCTTCAATTCAAAATCTTTTTGGCCAGAGCAAAGATACTGCGGCAAATAGAAATGCACATTTTTTTTCAACAAATGGCTATGTGAAAGATATGCATATTTTGAATTTACCCGTTAAAAAAAATCCGACACTATACGGCAATCTATTGCATAACCGACTGAATATAAAATTTGATTCAAAAGAAATTAAAGCAGCTTTTGAAATGAGGAACCGATTGTGGTGGAATTATGCATATCATCCTGATTTATTGATGAGCATTGAAAGATTGTGGATGGAATACAAGGCAAAAAAAATAAGCGTGAAAGTCGGGCGTCAGCGAATAAACTGGGGCATGAATAATACCTGGAATCCGAATGATATTTTTAATTCGTACAATTTATTTGATTTTGATTATGAGGAAAGGGCAGGTATAGACGGAATGAAAATACGTTATCAAAGAAACGATTTGACTTCTTTTGAATTTGGTATATCAAAGGAGAAATCTTTTGCTGATGTTGTGATGGCATTGAAATATAACTTTAATATAGCCGGATTTGACTGGCAATGTATCGGGGGTATGTACAAGAGTAGACCAACAATTGGGGTTGGCTGGCAGGGCAGTATTTCGAATGCAGGATTTAAAGGTGAGATACAGCATTTTTTCGGTATGGGATTCAGTCAATCCAATCTCATTGCTTCTGTCGAATTTGATTATATCACTTCAAAGGGCTAGTATTTTTCGAGTTCATTATTATTTAATCAATCGGGCATTCAAAAAGAAATCGACATATCGAAGTTAAATAGTTTTCAAAACAGCCCCGATAATTTAATGCCAACGCGTTGGAGTTTGTTGGCAAGAATCAGAAAAGAAATCAACCCGCTCTTGAATATCCAGATGGCAGCAGTGTATTCTCCGACAAGTCATCTGTTTATTTTTATTCCTGCAATTCAATACAATATGACCCAAAATACAGATGTAGATCTGTTTATGCAATCATATTATTTATCTAAGTTCGGCAGATTTAATTCTTTTAATCACTTGGCTTTTTTAAGAATCAAACATAATTTTTGAAATGCTGATATATTCATTTATACGAATTGGCATCATTGATACTAGTATTATTTAACATTTATTTCTATGTCTCAAGTCTTTTTTTTGTTTACATTCATAATGTAACATTCACAAAAAATTACGGATATGAAACTTGCTATAAAATATACTCTTATACATTTCACATTTTTTTTGATAAGTTTATTTACTATAAATTCTTTTTCTCAAAATATTGCTGAGAGAAATGTAGATAAGGATGGCGATATTTTTATTCAAACAACAAAAGATACCATTGCTAAGGGAGAGAATTCGTGTCTCATAAGAGGCGTTATCTATACTTCTGATAGTATAAGTTATTTTGGGAATGTTTTGTACTTAAAAGTACCCAGACCGATCTTTCTCTCCAGTAATGATATGGTTGTATTTCATTTGGAAAATGGAGAAATCATTGAAAGACCTGTGATGTCTGATGGTGAATTTTATCCCGAAGAGGCTAATATTATGGTAACTGTTCTTTTGAAAAAACGTGAGCTTCTCAAATTGAAAAAAACATCGATCAATTCGATTAATTTAGTTAACAAAAGATTTCAACACACTATTGTAATTGATAAGCCATTTCAGGCAACTTATACCCAGTTGGCGGATTTGCTTCTGAGTACAAATGTTTATGACACAAGATTGACTAAAAATAAGGAGTAATATCGGCCAGTTGATTATGTTAGAAATCGCCGCATATAAATGTTTTTTTCAACAAGATATTTCTGTTGTTTTTTAATAAAGGAAACGCTAATCCGGAATTAAGTATATATATAACACGAAGGTCCCTTCATCTGTTTTCTCCGGATTCAATGAAATTGAGCATTTGTAATTATTGATTGCATAAAAGTATTCGGTTAGCCCATATTCGTTCTTTTCGCTGCTGTTTTCATTATTTTTCAGTATGTAGCAATCTTCAAAAAAAGTAAGATAATATTCAGTTGTACTTTTTAAATCTTCTTCATCATCGCAGTTTTGTATCGCCCAGAAAACATAATTTTTATCTTTTTTATTATAAACAACATAATTTTCATCGATCAGGCTGCTGAGATTCTTTGAAGATTTGTATCTGATTATTTTATCGTTCTTCGATTCAATTTCTGCAGCATATTCAACCATATTTCCATCTTTCATAGCGAGGATAATCTCAGTAATATTATCGCAAAAATCTCTATTGGGAGAATTCTTTTTGGTCTTTAAATAATTCGTATTGACGAATGGTTCGCTATTGTTTATTTTTAGATTGTACAAATCAGCAGAAGCTATAATTGCAGGAGACTCTTTGTTTAAATCTACGGAGAAGGTATTCTTCCGGCTTAAGTTATTTTGAGCCACTAATGCAACAGAAATTAGATAGAAAGCAAAGCATAACATCAATTTTTTCATGCTGTATACTTTAAAAGTAGTAATGTATTATTTTTTTTCAGAAAAGAACAACTCACATACGACCTTCAATAGAACATTAAATATACATAAAAGAGCATTACGAAAACCATCACTTATATATTTTGATGGGAAAAAATGAAGCGATTGTCAGCTTTTAATAGTGAAGTTAAGATGAGCTTTGAGCCAATTTACTTTGAGAAGGATTTATGATTTTAAAAATCAATTCGTTGCAATGTTTCTAATCAATCAAAATATCTTTTTTATCAACCTGGCTTATTCAAAAGTTTCGTCATAATCGACTACGATAAACTCATCTGATGAATTTCTGCCGAGGATATTCAGATCTTTTATGCTGATATTATCTAGTCCGGTAGTCTGCTCCCAGCTGTCTTTTTCTTTTTTGAAAACCTGTGCTGACAGGCCTATTCTGTCCTGAAATTCTTTTTCAACATCTTTGACCTTATACCAGGGTTGTATTTCGAGAAGAGTAGAAATATGTGTCTTTTTTATTTCACCAATGGTTTTATAGGGATCAATTAAATTGGTATATTCAGAGGGTTCGTAGATTTCATGATGACCTTTGTAAAAACAAATGGACAGAAAGGGATAGAAATTGGAGAAAGCTTGCTGAATATCTATCAGTCGGGTGTTATCATTTATTTCCAGATGCATTTTTTATTGCAATCTAAAAAAGTGATGTGTATTTGTAAATGATGTTGATTGGTGAACGTTGTGATTAAAATACCGGCAAAGTGATTTTGGATTGCCTTATTTAATATCACTTTTGTCGCTAGCAGATGAAGTGATACACTTTCATTTTAAACTTAATAATTGGTTGTCTATAATCTTATTCTATCTTTTCTGACATCCTGTTTTAACCGAATGATAAGCACCATTGTATATATATTGTTAATTAAAGTGAGTCAGCCAATATATAAATTAATATGTTATCCGTAAATGATTACTTTTTAGTCAAATCCACTTAAAAAGCATGAATAATTCTATTTGTAAATTTTCAATGATTTTCTTAAATCGAGTATCCTGCATTTCTTGCGGCCGCTAAAGCTTTTCTAAAATGTTTAGGTATTGCCATGCCGGAAGGAAAGGGAAAGACAAATTCTTCCAATCTTCTACCCTTCTTTAAAGGATTGCGAACCAGCTTTTCTTCAAAAGGTTTAAATCTTACGTCACTAAGCAACGCTTTTACTGTATCTACATTATTATTATGTATTACCAAAATATTATCGGGGTTTATCAGAAGTATATCGTCAACCAAATCATTTAATCTATTCTTGTCAATTGGATGTATTGGCTTATTCCCATCAGGTAAGGCGTCAATCAGAAATCTTTTTCCAACTCCATTACCCAAAATAAATTCATCAAGCATAGTGCGCTCT
>VERM01000333.1 GCA_018882645.1 Ferruginibacter sp. | reverse complement strand
CGGTTTTTGTTGGAAGTAGAACTGTTGTTGAATGCATAGTTGTCAAAAGTATTTTTGTATACAGCATCAATTTGTTCGGATGAGCTGTTCCCGTTTTTTTTCAGCTGTCCGTGATTCCAGAATGTAGTTACTTTTTCTTCAGCGGTATCGCTTAAGAATGGCGTATAAAAATTTTGAGCAGCAAAATCCCTGTTATCAAAACTGCTCTGTAAAAATAGCTGCCATTGGTTGTTGAATTGTTTTACAATGCTTCCGGAAAAAGTCTGGTTGTAAAAATAGCCTCTGTTATTGGAGCGGAGCAACTGGCCGCTCGCATTGTTGCTTAAGACGCCAATTGAATAATTGAGTTTTTCTCCCGTTCCATACAAATGGGCATGTGCATTGATGAGTCCGAATTCTCCTCCGGTAACACCAACGGATAAACGCTGTTTTTTTACTTTTTTATAACTGAATGCTGTTTTGCTGATGATGTTGACAATCCCTCCAACTGCTTCAGACCCATACATGGCTGCGGCAGGGCCTTTGATGATTTCGATTCTTTCGATTTCCGAAGGGGTAACAGGCATGTATCCTGAGAAATGGCCTGTAATCGGGTCGTTTATTTTAACACCGTCAATCAAGACCAATACCTGCTGGAAGGTTCCGCCCCTGATGATGATATCGGCTTGTGCACCCGCAGGTCCCCTTTGCTGAATTTCTATACCCGGAATGTATTTTAAAAATTCATCCAGAGATACTACAGGAAGTTTTTCAAACAACGCACCCTCTACTACTGTAATATTTTTTCCTGTAACACTGTTTTTTTGGAGCGATCTTGAATTGGAAATATTTACCGGCTCCATTGTGGTGAATATCTGTGCTTTTGCACCGATTGCGAAAAAGAGGAATAAACTGGAGTAAATTTTTTTCATAAACATGAATTAGTTTTTTTTGTTTGAAGATTAAATGTTTTGGTGTTTATGAAGATTGCAACAATCATCAGTAAGGAATACTCTGATTTTAATATTGTTCTTGAGGATTAGGGAAATCATGGCTTTTAATGTCAGAGATATACTGTTTCACTGATGTGGTAATGTTTTCATTGAGGTTCATATATTGTCTCAAAAATCTGGGTTTGAATTCAGTATTTATTCCAAGCATGTCGTGCATCACTAGTACCTGTCCGTCGCAGTTGCCACCGGCACCGATGCCGATGGTTGGAATCTGCAGGCTTTCTGTAACTTCTTTAGCCAGTGCAGCCGGGATTTTTTCCAACACAATAGCAAAGCAACCAGCTTCCTGTAGTAGTAAAGCATCTTTTTTAAGTTTTTGCGCTTCTTCTTCTTCTCTTGCTCTTACTGTATATGTACCGAATTTATAAATGCTTTGAGGGGTTAAGCCCAGATGGCCCATAACCGGAATCCCTGTGCTAATGATTCTTTTAATGGATTCCACCACCTCTTCTCCGCCTTCCATTTTTACAGAATGCCCTCCGGTCTCTTTCATTATCCTTATAGCTGAATTTAGCGCTTCTTTGGAGTTGCCCTGATAAGAGCCGAATGGCATGTCCACTACAACGAGGCAGCGCTCAATTCCTCTCACCACACTCTGCGCATGATAAATCATTTGGTCCAGTGTGATGGGCAGCGTGGTTTCATGCCCTGCCATCACATTGCTCGCACTGTCGCCTACCAGCAAGATGTCAATTCCTGCATTATCAAAAATCTTAGCAAAAGAGAAGTCGTAAGCTGTAAGCATGGAGATTTTTTCTCCATTGTTTTTCATCTTTTGTAAGGTATGGGTTGTGATTTTTTTAATTTCTTTATGTGTAGGCATATCCAACAGTTTTTTTTGGCTAGTTGGCGAAACAGGGGAGATGGCTCTGCATTAGAATAAAACAAGTCCTGAGCGTTCGCTTGGGGGTGTAAATGTAAGAAGGAATTTGCAAATAGCGATTACGCCTTCTCTTTCAATTCTTCCCATAAATGGTGTATAAGCCCGTCCGCAAGTCCGATTTTTGGTACATATATTTCCTCTGACCCAGCCCAACGCATGGCATTGATATAAATTTGTAATGCTGGCACTATCACATCTGCCCTGTCTTCTCGTAGATTGAAAACTGCAATACGGTCTTCTGTTGAAATGCTACTTAATTCTTTGTAATATTCTTTCAATAAGTCTAGCTCAAGTGATTTTCCGTCCTTTTTTTTACTCATTGAAAATATCTTATTGATATTTCCCCCACTACCTACCACTTTCAGCGGCTTGTGTCCTTTTACTGCTATTTTAACAGACCGCTTTACCTCGTCCCACATTTCTTCCCGCACCTTACCACTCATCAATCGAATAGTACCTATATCAAACGACTCTTGTAACACTTTCTCTCCAAAAGAATACAATGTTAATTCCGTACTTCCTCCACCCACATCTATAT
>VERM01000332.1 GCA_018882645.1 Ferruginibacter sp. | reverse complement strand
CACTGGCATACAACGGCATGGATCAGTATCAGTATTTCATGTATCGGATGAAAATTCCGGAAGCGGACTATTTTTCATATGCCATTCCTGCCGTGCTTGTATTCATCATTGGTTTACATATTCGTTCGGGAAACAACAGAGGGGAAATTATTGATCAGAAAAAAATCAAAGTTTTTGTAAGCAGAAATCCTTTACTGCCGAACTGGCTAATCGGCATTGGTTTTGCCTCCGGAGCCATTTCGAATTTTTTCCCTGCGGAAATTAAATTTGTTTTTTATCTTCTGTCTTCATTTAAATTTATTGGTTTGTATTTAATCATTTTGGGAGAAAAAAACATTCGTCCGCTTATATTGGTTTTGGTAATAGGCTCTATCATTGTTTCGTCTTTACAAGAAGCTATGTTCCACGATTTACTTACATGGACAATCTATACCTCTGCCATTTTTGGTATCAAATATAAGTTCTCATTCAATTTTAAATTGATTGGGCTTTCTGTTTTCTTTGTAATTGTGGTAATCATACAGCTCATGAAGAGCGAATTAAGAAGTGCGGATAAAAACTCAGATAAAAGTGGTGTGGATAGGTTTGGTAAGGTATTCAAAGAAAAAAACGAAAAAGGAGACTTCCTGAATTTTGAAAAACTTGCTGAATCTGTTGTCCGTATCAATCAGGGATTTATTGTTTCCAATATTATGAATAGGGTACCTGAAACCATAGATTTTGCCAATGGAGAAGAATTGTATCTTATTCTGGAGTCTGCTTTTATGCCCCGGTTTCTTGCTCCTAATAAATTGACAGCCGGCAACCGGGATCTTTTTGTAAAATATTCAGGTGTTGCAATAAAGGAGGGGACTTCAATGGGGCTGAGTTCTTTAGGAGATGCCTATATTAACTTCGGAATTTTTGGTGGCAGTATTTTTATGTTTGTCTTGGGTTTTTTTTACAGCGAAGTACTCAATTATATTCACAAACAATCCTACGAATTTCCTATACTCATCTTGTTTGTTTGTATGTTGTTTTTTTACCCTATTCGTCCGGATTGCGAATTTCAAACCATTCTGGGGCATCTGATTAAGGGATTAATACTTGTATTTGCCATTTTAAATATCTGGAAATCCACATTTAAAGTGTACATGCCTTCCGTTGGCAGGCGTCAATTGGCTTCATGAAAATATCATTCAAAAATACTTTTGTCATATTTGTAATCAAATCCATCGCATTGTTTTTGATCATATACTATGGCTTACAGATATGGATAGGGTTGTCTATTCCTGGAGGAAGCTACAGTACTTTTGTGGATAACTATTTAGATTTTTTTCATTTACTGAGATTGTCTCTGATAAAAGGAGCCAAATGTATAGCTTACTTCTTTGGGTATTCAACTACAGAAGAGGCAGGATATTTACTTAAGGTTCCGGAAGGAAGAGGAGTCCGAATTTCCTATGGTTGCGCAGGTATTGGCATCATGAGTTTCTGGATGGCATTTGTTTTGTCTAATTCATTAAAACTGCCTCAAAAAATATTTTGGCTTTTTTCAGGGCTTTGCATCATCTGGATTATTAATGTACTTAGAATAGGACTTTATTTGGTGGCCTTGAATAAAAAATGGACAATGCCATTCGGAATAGACCAGCACACCTGGTTCAATATCGTAGCCTATGGAATTATATTAATGATGATGTATTTTTTAGATAAAAAGACCTCCCCAGGCTCCTCCAAAGGAGCGGAGAGTCTGCATCTAAATATAAATAACAAACAATAAATAAGGAATAAGAAAGTCGAGAAAGAATGTAAAATCTAAAATGTTAAATGTAAAATGTAAACCACAAACCATAAACCATAAACCTCAAACCCCAAACAAGTTTTTGTTGCTCCCCTCAAAATTTAAAATACTTATCTTAATCGACTGGTTCTATCCCGGCTATAAGGCCGGAGGACCAATACAGTCTGTTTTAAATCTGATTAAGGTTCTTAAATCCAACTATGAATTATTTATTTTGACTACGGATACAGATCATGGTGAGAATCAGCCTTATCAAAATATTGTGTCGGATCAATGGATTTGGTCGGAAGTCTTGGGAGTAAATATTTTTTATGCAAACAAAAAAAATCTTTCGACCAAACAGGTAAAAAAGCAAATACTGTATGTTGCTCCAGATTTCATATATCTCAATCACTTGTACTCCCCAATGTTTGTACTTTATCCGCTTTGGCTAAAGCTGAACAATCGAATCAAATCAAAAGTTATTATTTGTCCTCGCGGTGCATTATATGCTTCTGCCATAGCTGTAAAATCATACAAGAAGAAACCATTGCTTTTGCTAATGAAGTTGTTTTCGATTCAGAAAAAAATCAGCTTCCACGCTACAAATGAAAGGGAAAAGAAGGCGATTGAAGATTTTTTCCCGGGTGCAGAC
>VERM01000331.1 GCA_018882645.1 Ferruginibacter sp. | reverse complement strand
TTGTCCACTTCATTGATATCTTTCACACTTCCGTCTTTGAAAAGGATATGTATATTTTCATTTTCAAAATTATAAGTACTGCTGGAAGCTTCTCCGGTAAAAACAAGCCATTGGGCATCTTCGTCACGGATAGACAATTTTAATTTCGCATGGTTTAATTTTTCATTCAGCATTGTTTCGCTGACAGCTTCAGAAAAATAAGTAACCTTAAATAACTTTCTGTCTACAATCCCCTTACAAAGCTGGGAGAGTACAACATCGCCATGATTGCACCATTGTTTGATGGCCATCATCACATCCACATCATCTATTGCGCAAAATTGGGTTAATGATATTTTGACATTTTTGTTATTGATAAAATCATTCAGTGGCGCATGACATTCAGCACCTATCATACGTGCTCTTTTGATGATTTTTTTTAACATCTGTTCCGCACACAATACTGTTTTATGCAGATATACCTGCCAGTACATCAGCCTACGAGAAACCAGAAACTTTTCAATGGAATAAATTCCTTTCTCCTCCACCATCAATTCGCCATTGTGCACCGTCAGCATTTTTAAAATTCTGTCGTATGCAATCACTCCTTCGCTTACACCGGTAAAGAAACTGTCTCTTGTCAGGTAGTCCATACGATCTACATCAAGCTGACCGCTGATTAATTGGTGCAGAAATTTTTTTGGGTGTACATCGGTAAAAATATCCAATGCCAGCTGTAATCTGCCCTCAAATTGTAAATTCAACTCTTGCATGAACATAAGGGAAAGATCTTCATGATGCATATCTTCTGCAAGCGTATGCTCAAGCGCATGAGAATATGGACCATGACCAATATCATGCAGCAGTATGGCTATTTTAGCAGCTTGTTGTTCTTCAGGGCTGATTTCAATTCCTTTTAAAATCAACTCCTGTAGTGCAGATCTCATGAGATGGTATGCCCCAAGAGAATGGTGAAGTCTCGAATGAACAGCTCCCGGGTACACCAGATGCGCCATGGCCATTTGATTGATTCTCCTCAAACGCTGATAATAGGGATGGGAAATAATCTGATTGATTAATTCATCATCAATCGTGATAAAGCCATAAACAGGGTCATTTATTATTTTATGGAATCGCATCAAAAAGTGACAATTTGGAAATGAGTTGTTAAAAACCTGATTATAACGTTGCAAATCTACAAACCTTGCCATTAAAAAATTAAATTTGTAAAAGCAGTTTTAATTTTAAAATGGCGGCATACGAATCATGATGCCCTCCTCAAAATTACCATTTTAAGCCAAGCATAAAAATATAATAATGAATTCCATTAAAATACTTTGGATAGATGATGAGATAGAAAGTCTTACTTCACAGGTGATGTTTCTTGAAAATAAAGGGTATGACGTATACACTAAAACGAATGGATTTGATGCTGTGGAGTTTGTAAAGGACAATATTGTTGATCTCGTATTGCTGGATGAAACCATGCCGGGCATTTCAGGATTACAAACATTACAACAGATAAAAGCAATCAGAAATCTACCGGTCGTTTTGGTTACAAAAAATGAAGCCGAAAATTTAATGGACGAAGCGATTGGAAGTCAGATAAGTGATTATCTGATAAAGCCGGTGAATCCCAACCAGGTGCTGTTAAGTATAAAAAAATTAATCGATAACAAGCGTCTGGTAGCCGAAAAAACGACATCTGCCTACCAACAGGAATTTGCTGCTCTTTTCAATGCACTAAACAATAATCCGGATTATAACGATTGGATGAATATTTATAAAAAATTGGTTTTCTGGGAAATGGAAATTCAAAGAAGCAATATTACCGAAATGCAGGAAGTAATTGCGACACAAAAACAGGAGGCCAACAGTGAGTTTTTTAAATACATTTCTAAAAACTATTCATCTTGGCTATTCTCCAAAAAAGATGCAGCACCCATTATGAGTCATACGCTCCTGAAATTTAAAGTATTGCCTCATTTGGAAAAGGGGCGTCCGCTTTTTTTTATTCTTATTGACAATCTTCGTTACGACCAGTGGAAAGCGATTCAGCCTGTTTTTTCTGAAAGTTTCCGGGTACAGGAGGAAGATACTTTTTTTTCTATTTTACCCACTGCAACCCAATATTCCAGAAATGCCATTTTTGCCGGAGCGCTTCCATCGGAGATAGAAAAAAGTTTCCCCGATCAATGGAGAAATGATGAAGAAGAGGGAGGAAAGAATTTACATGAAGAGACATTTTTAAAATCATATCTAAAAAAGATGGGAAAATCTGATCTGAGATTTTCATATACAAAAGTTACCAATCATCAGGATGGTCAGAGGCTGGTTGACAATATGCATAATTTGCTGCAAAATGATTTTAATGTGATTGTTTACAACTTTGTGGATATGCTCAGTCATGCGAGAACCGAAATGGAGGTACTTAAAGAG
>VERM01000025.1 GCA_018882645.1 Ferruginibacter sp. | reverse complement strand
GATATGCAGGTAGTGGTGATTCAGCATGGTAGATATTTTACCACTTACAGCAATCTTTCCGGAGTTGTTGTTCAAAAGGGGCAGCAAATAAGAACAGGACAAGTTTTGGGAAAAGTAGCACCCAATTTTGATGGGGTGGGCGCGATTGATTTTTACATCAGCAATGAAGGCGGCAATTCCGATCCTGAAAAATGGCTTCGTAAGAAATAGTTTCTATTTTCCGAATTTGTATTTTTATACAACTCTTGCATAGAGTGCCTCATATTGCGGGACGATATTTTGGATATCAAATTTCTTCGCCTGCTCAAGCGCATGCTTTCTGAAACGCATGTGCGTGTCTTCACAACTAAGGATATGAAAAGCTTTTTCACTCATATCTTCTATGTCTCCGATATTACTCATGTAGCCAGTCAATCCATCAACAATGATTTCCGGAAGTCCGCCGGTGTTGGTACATATCACTGGAACCTCGGCTGCCATCGCTTCCAGTGCAGTAAGGCCAAAGCTTTCATATTCACTGGGCAGTATGAATAAATCTGCAAGGGGCAATAAATCTTCCATTTGCTCTTGTTTGCCGAGAAATTTGATCTCTGAATTTAAATTGGCTTTTCTTGAAAAATCCTCAATTTGAGGTCTGTCTGGTCCGTCACCGATGAGCAATAGCTTTGAGGGTATTTTTTTATTCAGTTGAAGAAATACCTCTACTACATCCATCACTCTTTTTACTCTTCTGAAATTTGAAGCATGAATAAGTACTTTTTCATCATTGGGGGCAATCATTTTTTTGAATGCTTGGATCGGCTTTTTATTAAACCGGGTAACATCAACGAAATTATGAATAACCTCAATCGACTTTTTAATTGAAAAATTTTTATACGTTTCCAATTTGAGATTGTTGGATACGGCCGTGAGTATATCGCTTTCTTCCATTGAAAAAGAAACAACCGGACTGTAAGTCTTATCTCTTCCCACCAGTGTGATATCGGTGCCGTGCAGAGTGGTGATTACCGGTATTCTTTTCCCTTGTTTTTCCAGAATCTGTTTTGTCATATATGCCGCGGAAGCATGAGGTATGGCATAATGCACATGTAATAATTCGATGTCATAATTGTTGATGACATCCACCATCATGCTTGATAAAGCGGTTTCATATGGCGGATAATCGAAGAGTGGATATGTAGGAACCCTGACCTCATGGTAAAATATATTATTGTGAAACCCTGTGAGTCTTACAGGTTGCTGATAAGTGATAAAATGTATGTTGTGGTTTTTTTCAGCAAGCGCTTTGCCCAGTTCAGTTGCCAAAACACCGCTCCCGCCGTAGGTAGGATAGCACACTATTGCAATATTCATAATTCGAAATCATTATTTGCCTGCAATTTACCGAATTCATTTTCTTCCAAAAAAAGGCTGTATCAATACATCATATCAAGAAGCAATTATCAGGCCTGCAGTAAAAAAATAACAGGAAGCTTATGTAACTCAGGTTTTTGTTTTTTCCAATCGGCAACGGTTTTGGTTTTAATGAATTCATTGGGGGCTGTGATTCGTAATCCAATACATATTTTTGTTTTGGAATGGCATGTGAGCAGCAGCTGATCCAGGAGCCGATTGTTTCTGTAGGGGGTTTCTATGAAAATTTTTGTACTGTTGGATTTAGCAGAGCTCAACTCCAGCTCTTTTATTTTTTTTGCTCGCTGAGCATTGTCTATGGGAAGATATCCTACAAACTCAAACTGTTGACCGTTCATTCCGCTTGCCATAAGCGCAAGTAATATTGAACTGGGTCCGACAAAAGGTTTTACAATACAACCCATCTCCTGCGCTGAAGAAACAAGTAGCTGTCCAGGGTCAGCCACTCCGGGGCAGCCGGCCTCACTGATGATAGCTACATTTTTTTGTTGAACCAATGCATTTTTAAAAACAGACAGAGTGTCTTCCTCCTTTTTTTGAATGGTAAACCATTCAAAATCATCAATGACAATTGATTTGTCAATTGATTTTAAAAATCTTCTTGAAGTCCTTTCGTTTTCTGCAAAAATGACCGAACAATTTTTTATCGCTTCAAGCACATAGGCAGGAATTGTTTCAACAGCGTCATCAGCAAGAAAAGAAGGTATAAGGTAAACGGTTCCCATATCAGATAGTAATGATACTTTTTTTTCTGGCTTGATGGAGACTGATGGTAGCGGAAATCACGGCATATCCGGGAGCTAATACCCAGCCAATAAAAGGAACAAGATGAGCCATATAGAAAATCATACCATTCCCGATTGCCATTCCTTTATGGTGGTTGATTATATCCATGCTTTCGGATGGCTTTATGTTGTTTCGGGCACTGTTGTAATCAAGCATGGAAAATCCTACATAATAGCAATCCAGAAAAGAGGCCACAATCGGTACAATCCAACCCAGTACAGGTATGAAAGACAGTATCAGTAAAGAAATAAGGTAAACGGATTGCCAAAGCAGATTTCTAAGAGATACACCGATTGCCCGCATGATATCTTTCATCAATTGAGGCAAATCAAAATGATATGATTTGTTTTCAATGATACTGTTTGTTTTCTCACTTAGTAGTGAAAAAACAGGAGAGCCTATGATGAGAAAAAAATACTTAAAAAAAGAGACATAAATAATCAGAGTTAAAAGTCGGAAGATGATATTGCCTACTACAAAAAAGAATCCCAGCCAGTTGTTTTGTATGTTGTCGAGCCAATTTCTTACTCCGGATGTCATCAGTATCCATTCAATAGCGGCATTGCTGGACTGCCAGAAAAAAACAATACCGGTGATGAAAAGAATGGTATAAATAAATCCGGGGATGATGATCCATTTCCATAATTTATTTTTCATGATAAATCGATGTGCATGGATGTATGCCTGAACAGATATGATGATTTCTTTGAGCATTACGTCTGAAAAAATATTCTACAGGGTGATAAATAGATGAGAATTGTAAAACAATTAAAATCTAGGACAAGGAATACCTTTGCTTTCGGGGGGTCGTTTGATATAGATCAGAGAAAATTCAGATCCTCCTCTGCTTGAAGTGCCTGTTTTCAGACTGCTGGTGTTGATGTCATAGCTTGCCCCAATTCTAAAGTTGTTGAATTCAAGACCAATGTAAGGAATAAATGCATCGTTCAATCTCAACCAACTTCCAACATATACATTGGTAGGGTTGACTTTGTCCCCATTCGCATTTATAGATACAGCACCTCCCAGAACAGTTTCGCTGGCTTTGTTTTGGCTTTGGTTGATGATGGAAAAGTTTACTCCGATTGATTCAGATAGTGGGAATGATCCACCTCCGTGAATAGTCAGTCTGTTATTGAGATACCAGCTGATATCTTTGAAACTTACCCTGGGTTGGGTGATATGATACATCGAAACACCCAGATAATAGTTGTTCTCGCCATTGGTTGATCCTGAAAAAAGGATGCCTGCATTGCCTTCAAAGTAATTGCCATTATTCAATCTGCCGGTCAGCGGATTGCTTCCGGTATATTCTCCAGAAGTGCCCTGCGCAAAACCATTTTGTCTGAGTTCATCTTCGAATGTCAGCCTCGTGATATCCAGCGTCATACTTGAATATGTACCCTGAAATCCAACACCAATGGTATTGTAGCTGTTTTCATCAAGTGATTTATGGTATGAAACTGCCAGGGAGCCATAGTTGAGTTTCAGTATGTTACTGGCACTTGCATCCGTTAATGCAGAGACGCCCACACCAAATACATCACCCTCAGGTATGTATTTTTGCAATATGGGAAAATCGAATGATGCGCTGGTGGTAACGTATGCTTTGGGGATTGTTGGCCATTGATCTCTGTGATTTGCAGCCACTCTCCATAATCCATCAAATTTACCGGTATAGGCTGGATTCAATGTAAGAGGTGAGGCGAAGAACTGAGAAAAATGAGGATCCTGAGAAAAACATTTTCCCGAAATCAACATCAAACTCAGCAGGATTAAGTGTTTTCTCCTCATTGTGTAAAGATAACAAAATAGTGTTAATTCTGCATTTTGGAACCGTAGGCCAAATCACCGGCATCGCCCAGTCCGGGTACAATGTATCCTTTAGAGGTAAGTTCATTGTCTATGGCTCCGCACCAAATGTGAACATTTGGTTCTGCCTTCAGCACAAAATTGATACCATCAGTACAGGCTATGGCGCAAACAATATGTACTTCTTTAATTGAACCGGCTTCTTTCAGATGTTGTATGGATTTAACCAAAGAGGCACCTGTTGCCAACATCGGGTCGCTAATGATCACTACTCTGCCATCTAATGGGGGGCAACTCATATATTCCATACAAATCTCAAAGCTTCCATCTGGATGATGTTTTCGATATGCACTCAGAAAAGCATTATCAGCCTTGTCAAAATAGTTGAGCAAACCATTATGCATGGAAAGTCCGGCTCTTAATACTGTGGCCAATACCGGTTGATCTTTCAGCACTTTACATTTGGAAGTACCCAAAGGTGTTTTGATCTCCATTTCCACAGATTCCAATTCTTTACTGATCTCATAACCTATCACCTCAGCAATTCTTTCCAGATTTCGTCTGAACTGAAGCCTGTTCTTTTGAATGTCAATGTTTCTGATTTCACTTACCCAATTGCTAACCAGAGAATGTTTCGCACTCAAATCATGTACCATAATTACGCATTAATTGAAATAGCAGGAGATGCTGCATTTGAAAAATAAATTAACATACGAATATAGCAATGAATTGTCAATGATTGTAAATAAAAGAAAAATGATCTCCGTCAAATAATCCTTTATCGCTGAGTTTTACATGTGGAATGACCAGCAAAGCCATAAATGACAAAGTCATGAAGGGAGCGCTGAGATGACTTCCCAGTTCATCCTTCACGAATGTATCAATGGCTGTGTAAGCATTTGCAACATTATATCCATTTTCAGTGCTCATCAGCCCGGCGACAGGCAAGGCCAGTACTTTTTCACTTATATCATTCACTGCCGAAATTCCACCTCCATTTCTGATGATAAGATTAACTGCTCTCATCAAATCGTCATCATTTGTTCCTACGGCAACAATATTGTGGCTGTCATGGGCAACAGAGGATGCGATAGCGCCTTTTTTCAATCCAATATTGTGAATGAAGGCCTTCGCCACAGGGGCATCATGATATCTGTTTACCACAACTATTTTAAGGATATCCCTTTCCGTATCACTGACAATGGAATGATTTTCAACTGTAGGGTATGTGATGATTTTATTGGTAATCAGTTGCCCGTCTAATGCCTCAATGACCGTTATTTCTTTTTCTCCATTGAAATAGAAAATGAAATCATTTATATTTTTTTCTTTACAATCAAATTGATTGATGGCAGTTGCTTCTTCTGTATTTATTAATGATTTTCCATTTTCGGCAACCAGTAGGCCATTGATGTAAGTTTGCAAAACTTCAAATTCCTGCAAATTTTTTATGACAACGAAATCCGCATCATCTCCGGTATTCAATAATCCTACATTCATTTTGTAATGTTTTACGGGGTTGATGCATGCTGCTTGAAGTACATTGAAAACATCAATGCCTCTTTTTACTGCTCTGGCGCATAATTCATTGATATGACCTGCCACCAGACTGTCGGGATGTTTGTCATCGCTGCAAAACATGATATCATACGGATAATCATGCAGTAAATCAATCAGCGCATCAAAATTTTTTGCGGCACTGCCTTCTCTGATGAGGATTTTCATTCCATAGCCAAGTTTGTCTAGCGCCTCTTCTTTGGTAAAACATTCATGATCGGTGCTCATTCCTGCATCAATGTACTTTTTTGCATTCTCGCCTCTCAGGCCGGGAGCATGTCCGTCTATAGGTTTATTGTATTTTTTAGCAGAGTCAATTTTTTTAAAAACTTCTTCATCTTCAAGAAGAACGCCGGGAAAGTTCATCATCTCACTCAGATATTTAATCTGATTCATCTGTAATAATTCATCCACGTCATCAGAACTTATGACCGCGCCGGCGGTTTCAAAAACAGTAGCCGGAACACAACTTGGTGCGCCAAATGTACATTTGAAAGGAACCGTCATGCTGTTGTTGATCATAAACATAACACCCTCCATACCGCATACGTTCGCTATTTCATGGGGGTCGCTGATGGTGCCAACGGTACCATGAACCACTGCAAGCCTTGCAAATTCAGAAGGTACAAGCATGGAACTTTCAATATGTACGTGACTGTCAATGAATCCCGGAATAATGTAATTATTGTCCGGTCTTTCAGCATCTGTTTTTTTTATTTCACTGATTTTGTCATCTGTTACCCTAATCTCGCCAAAATAAATATTTCTGGTAGTTATGTCGACTATGTTTCCGGTGATGGTAAATGATGTCATTGTCTGTTTCTTAATCTACAATTTACTTAAAAATCTTTAATCCTTCGGTTAAGGCAAATGAATAATTATCTTTGCGTATGCGATTGAAAGTCTTTGTATCAGGATTTGTATCCAAAATATCCTTTCTGAAGAGATCATTCGGAAACGTTCCGTTTCGTTTGCTGGATATTGGTGCCGGCAATCATTCGGCCTCCAAAATAAAATCCGTTTTTCCTCATTGCGAATATCATGGTGTAGATCTTGAACGCAATTACAATAACAACGAAGAGGATTTTGCTTTGATGCATTCTTTTTATGAGCTCGACCTGACCAAGCTTGAGATGGGTATTATTCCTGATAATTATTTTGACGGTATCTGGATGGTTCATGTGATAGAGCATTTGCATAATGGAGATGACGTGATCAAATCTCTGTTGCCCAAGCTGAAATCCGGAGGATACATGTATATTGAATATCCAGGTGTCAAGAGTACCAAGCTTCCTTCCATGTACGGCACATTAAATTTTAAAGATGATCCTACGCATGTGCGGGTTTACTCGGTCAATGAGTTGTATTTGCTGTTCAATCAATTGGATTGTAAAGTTCTGAAAAGTGGTACCAGGAGAAATCTCTGGTTTATTTTGGCGATGCCTTTCCGGATTCTTTCATATTGGATAAGAGGTAAAAAATTACAGGCTAATATTTTCTGGGATATCCTTGGTTTTGCTGAGTATGTATGGATAAAAAAGAATTAATCAAGTAAATCAGGTCTTTTTTCCTTTGTGCGTTCCAGCGACTGTTCCTGTCTCCACTCCTCAATTTTTTTATGATTGCCGCTGAGCAAAATTTCCGGCACCTTCCATCCGCGAAAGTTTTCAGGTCTTGTGTACACCGGGGGTGCCAGTAAATTGTCCTGAAATGAATCCGATAATGCAGAAGATTCATCATTGAGCACACCGGGAATCAGTCTCCCTAAGGAATCCACCAACACAGCAGCGGCAAGTTCTCCTCCGCTCAATACATAATCTCCTATTGATATTTCTTTGGTGATGAATTGATCTCTGAACCGCTGGTCAATTCCTTTGTAATGCCCGCAGATTAGCAGAAGGTTGTTTTTTAGAGAAAGTGCATTGGCTGTTTTCTGATTAAATGTTTCGCCATCAGGGCTGAGGTATATGATCTCATCATAGCTTTTGGTGGCCTGCAGACTTTCCAGTGCATTTACCAGTGGCTCTATCATCAAAACCATACCAGCTCCACCTCCGAATGGATAATCATCTACTTGCAATCTTGCATAATTGGTATAATCTCTGAGATTGATTACGTTCACTTTCAATAAGCCTTTTTCTCTGGCTCTTTTCATTATAGAATGATCAAAAGGACTTTTCAGCAAATCGGGAACCACTGAAACAATATCTATGTGTAATGCCATTCATACAAAATTATGTTTCTTTTTACTTTTTACATGAATTGGGTTGTTGATATTCTTTATTTTAGCACATTAAATCAGAAGATATGAATAATTTTAAAGGGTATTTATGGGTGATTCTCATCTTTATCACAATTAGCATTCAAGCGCAGAACAGTGGGATCAACTGGACTAAAGATGGTTTAGGTTTTTATTCCTGGAGCAGTGGCAATTTGATTAAAATAGATCCGGTTACTAAGGCTGAAGTGGTAGTCGTTAAAAAGGAGCAGTTGATTCCTGCCGGTACAAACGTGGCTTTAAATCCTCAGTCATTTAGCTTTAGTTCCGACAATAACAAAATTCTTTTGTTTGTCAATACTGCCAAAGTATGGCGCTACAAAACAAAGGGAGATTACTGGGTTTTGGATATTTCAAAAAAATCGCTGCGGAAGTTAGGTCAGGGACTTCCTGCTCAATCACTGATGTTTGCCAAATTTTCTCCGGACGGAAAAAAAGTAGCTTATGTAAGCAATCGCAATATTTATTACGAAGATCTAGATGCTGTGGTTGTAAGGCAACTAACGTCGGACGGTACACGAAAAATGATCAATGGTACATTTGATTGGGTATATGAAGAAGAATTTGGATGCAGAGATGGTTTCAGGTGGAGTCCGGACGGAAAACAAATCGCATTCTGGCAGATCGATGCTAATAAAATAAGGGACTTTTATATGATCAACAATACCGATTCCGTTTATTCCAGAGTCATTCCTGTTGAATATCCCAAAGTTGGTCAATCTCCCTCGCCTGCCAGAATCGGCGTAATTACTCTTTCAAACGTAACACTCAAATGGATGCGGTTGGAGGGAGATCCGTCTCAGTATTATATTCCCAGAATGGAATGGAGTGGCTCCAATGAGCTTATTGTTCAGCAACTGGACCGGAAACAGCAGGAAAGCAAACTGATTTATTGTAATGCCAATGATGGCAGTACTGCTACATTCTGGGCCGAAAATGATGATGCATGGGTAGACTTAAACACCAGTAATCCTGCAGGCTGGAACTGGATCAACGGAGGAAAAGATTTTTTATGGGTAAGTGAAAAAGATGGCTGGCGTCACATCTATAAAATCAGCAGAGATGGCAATAATATTGTATTGCTCACAAAGGGCAACTATGATATAGATGAAATAAAGGCCATAGATGAAAAGAACAATTATGTTTACTTCTCTGCTTCTCCTGATAATGCCACACAGCTTTATTTATATCGGGTGAAAATGAATATTGATGCCAAACAAAGCAAAAATGATCTTGAATTGTTGCCCAATCAGTCATTGAAGGGAACGCATACCTATGATATTTCACCATTTGCCAGGTTTGCCAAACACAGTTTCAGCAATTACAAAACACCACCTGTTGAGGAGTGGGTTGGTTTCCCCGACGGTAAGGCGTTAAAATCATCTGCAGGCATAGAAAAATCTGCTGTTACAGACAACAATATGAATGTAAATTATCTTAAGCTCACTACAGATGAAAATATTGAGCTGGATGCATGGATCAATAAACCATTGAATTTTAATCCACAAAAAAAATATCCAGTCGTTTTTTATGTATACGGAGAGCCGGCCGCTTCAACCGTTAAGGATGAATATGGCAATCATGATAATTTTTTATACGACGGCAGTTTAAGTGCAGAAGGGTATATTCAGGTAGGAATTGACAACAGAGGCACACCCTCTCTGAAGGGAGCCAAGTGGCGCAAAGCAATATACAGGAAAAATGGACAAATCAACATCAGAGATATGGCAAAGGGTTTCAAGAGAATTTTGGAATTGCCTTATGTGGATAAGGATCGCACGGTGGTATGGGGCTGGAGCGGTGGTGGTTCGTCTACATTGAACCTGATGTTTCAAAACCCGGACTTATTCAAAGCAGGCGTTTCAATTGCCCCGATTACGAATTTGCTTTATTACGACAATATTTACACGGAAAGATATATGGGGCTTCCTCAGGAAAATATGGATGACTTTATAAAGGGTTCTGCTGTTACGCATGCGAAGGGACTAAAAGGGAAATTATTATTGGTTCATGGCACAGGGGATGATAATGTTCACTATAGCAATGCAGAGGGCTTGATCAACGAGTTGATAAAATACAATAAACAATTTCAATTCATGTCTTATCCCAACAGAACACACAGCATTTCTGAAGGTAACGGAACCAGAGAGCATCTTTCTAAACTCTATTCTGATTTTATCAGAGCCAACTGTCCTGCAGGCGCAAAATAAATCGACCAATGATTTTCTTATTTTCTGCCCGGGTATTGCTTCAATGCCATATCTAGGCAATCCATTGCCTGATGAATGGCCTCAACGTTTAATACATATGCAAGCCGTACTTCATCCTTACCGGCACCTGGGGTGCTGTAGAATCCTGTTGCAGGAGCCAGCATAATTGTAGATCCGTTATAAGAAAAGGATTCCAGCAGCCACTGACAAAATTTATCTGCGTCGTCTATGGGTAACCGTGCCATTGCATAAAAAGCACCTCCGGGATTTGGGCAGAAAACCTCAGGCATGGCATTTAATCTTTTTACGATAGTATCTCTTCTTAATTTATACTCTGCTTTGGTTGTATCAAAATAATTATCCGGCAAATCAATGGCAGCTTCACCCAGCAGTTGAGCATAATAGGGCGGACTGAGTCTGGCCTGAGCAAACTTTAAGGCTGCATTCAATACATCTTTATTTTTTGTTACCAGTGCTCCGATTCTTCCGCCGCAAGCACTGTATCTTTTACTGATGGTGTCCATCAATATAACATTTTGCTCCGCTCCTTTCAAATGCATAGCACTGGTATGGGTACCTTCATAACAAAATTCTCGATATGCTTCATCCGCAAATA
>VERM01000330.1 GCA_018882645.1 Ferruginibacter sp. | reverse complement strand
AAAATAATGTATCTCATCCCTTCTAAATTTGACGCAAAGGGAAGCATGAAAGATTACCCCAAAGTAAAGATAAGGTTACGAAATTGTTAAGACTAATGATATCAGTTGCTTTTTAAGCCAATGAATGATTTTTTTAAACAGAGGACGCAGTGTTAAGAAATTATTACCATTTATAAAAGTTTTGAGGCAATTGTAAATAATTATAGTTTAATTATACATTTGTAAGAAAATAACTATGGCAGGATTGAATTCAATACTTAAAATTTTTCTCCCAAAGGACCGGGTGTTTTTTCAATTGTTTGAGAATGTGGCAGACGTTTTGGTAAAAATGGGCGGAAAATTAAAAGAAGTTGTAAATGAACCCGATTTTGAGATCAGAGGAAAACTGATAAAAGACATAGAAGATTTAGAGCATGTAAATGACGATTTTACCCATCAAATTTTTACTGAACTTGGTAAAAACTTCATCACACCTTTTGACAGAGAAGATATACATTACCTAGCCACATCTCTGGATGATATTGCTGATTACATATATGCCTCTGCAAAAAAAATAAATTTTTACAGAGTTGATCCCAACGATCTGGGAATACAAAAATTAGCTGATCTAATTTCAAACGGATGCGTACACGTACACAGGGCAGTAACCGAACTGCGCAACATGAAAAATATGCGGCAAATTACCGATGCTTTGGTAGCTATCAACAGTATTGAAAATCAGGGTGACGATATTTTTGACATGAGCATCGAAAGACTATTTGCCACTGAGCCAGATGCAAAAGAGGTAATCAAAAAAAGAGAAATCTTCCAGGTCATGGAAATCGTTACAGACAAATGTGAAGATGCGGCTAACGTAATTGAAAGTATCATTGTGAAATATGCATAACTAAAAGCAACATTAAGACAATCTTATCCTCATGACTTTAGTTATCATCATTGTTGTTCTGGCGCTGGTATTTGATTACATCAACGGATTCCATGATGCAGCCAACTCAATTGCAACGGTTGTTTCCACAAAAGTACTCACTCCTTTTCAGGCAGTAGTATGGGCGGCCTTTTTCAACTGTGTAGCTTTTTTTATTTTTAAAGATCATGCCGTTGCCAATACCATCAGCAAAACAGTTGTGAAGGAATACATTACCCTTCCGGTTATTTTATCCGGACTTATTGCAGCCATTTTCTGGAATTTACTTACATGGTGGTATGGCATTCCTTCATCCTCCTCTCATACCCTGATTGGAGGATTCGCAGGCGCAGCCATAGCCCATGCCATTTATACCAAGGGCATCTCCATCTCCTGGGCTAAAATAATAGAATCAGAAATTATTATCAATACCATATTTTTTATCTTTTTGGCCCCAATTATAGGTATGGGCATTTCCATTTTCATAACTGTTGTCACCATCATGCGAAATATTTGGCTACGTATAGGCATAATATGCATTGCCACTGCCATAACCTTTTTTTCCTTCGATCATTTTGAGAATAAAAAAATGAATGAAAATCTTCAAAAATTTCTCAAAATAGACAAATACAAAAAAGAAGTAAAAGAAGCAGAAGAACTGAGCAAAAAAAATCCGGGAGATAGAGCAACTCTGGAGAAATTGACATCTGCCAGAGAAAAATTAAACCATGCCCTACCCAACTATGAAAAACTAAAATTGCTAGTAGATGATTACGACAAACTGGGCGCAGAAAAAATCGCTGAATTGGCATATCAACAAGGACTATTAAAAGATATTGAGGTCAGCAGACTAAAAGACGAGGTCAGAAATGCAAATGGATATCTCGTTTTGGAAGCTAAATCTGTTGACAATGATTCTTTAAAAAAAGTATATGACATCGCGAAAACAGCTACAGAAAATTATAAAGAGCCGCTTAAATTGTATGTTGACCAGCGACAAAAAATCAGCATAGACAGCATCTGTTCTGCACTAAATATCATTTATCACATATCACCGATTCACAGAGAAAAAGTAAATAAAACCTTGCATGAATTCAGCATTGAAAAATCGTTGAAAAAAGACATAGAAAAAGCAGACAACTCTGTGATTGTTTGGGGAATTGTTTTTACTGCTCTACTATTTTGTCTGATTTATTTATATGTTGAGAAAATTAAAACCCCCACTGCCTTCAAGGTGGCCAATATGTTTAAAAAACTACAACTATTCAGCTCAGCTGCATTCAGCATTGGTCATGGTGGAAATGATGCGCAAAAAGTGATGGGTATCATTGGTGCAGCTTTGATTGCCAACGGATATATTCAGAATTTTTCTGACTTACCCAATTGGGTGCCGATATCCTGTTATCTCGCAATTGGATTGGGTACGATGAGTGGAGGCTGGAAAATTGTGAAAACGATGGGAACTAAGATTACGAAAGTCACGCCGCTGGAAGGCGTTTCTGCCGAAACCGCCGGTGCCTTTACATTATTTTTTACCGG
>VERM01000329.1 GCA_018882645.1 Ferruginibacter sp. | reverse complement strand
TAATGCATCTACCATCATATCTCCGCCATTTTCTTTTTTTACAAAATCATTGATGTACTCATCCATTTCGATGCTCCAGCCTCTGCTTGTACTCATTTTGTCGCCTTCCAGATTCATAAATTCATTGCTCGGTACGTTGTCAGGAAGAATATTACCATGTAATTTCAGCATGACCGGAAAAATGATGCAGTGAAACACAATATTGTCTTTTCCAATAAAATGAACCAGTTTGGTTTCTTTATCTTCCCAATAAGGACGCCAGTCTTTATTGTTGTCAATTGCCCATTGTTTCGTTGCACTGATATAACCGATAGGAGCATCAAACCAAACATAAAGTACTTTACCTTCAGCATTAGACAGTGGAACTTTCACTCCCCAGTCAAGATCTCTTGTTACGGCTCTGGGTTGCAGTCCACTATCCAGCCAACTCTTGCATTGCCCAATTACGTTGGCCTTCCAGTCGGACTGATGCGTTTCGAGTATCCATTGACGTAGAAACGATTCATGTTCATTGAGCGGCAGATACCAGTGAGAGGTTTTTTTCTTTGAAGGGGCTTTTCCGCTGAGTGTACTTTTGGGATTAATCAATTGTTCCGGACTTAGCGATGTGCCGCATTTTTCGCATTGATCACCATAAGCGCCTTCATGACTACAGACCGGACAGGTTCCGGATATATAACGGTCTGCTAAAAAAGTTTTAGCTTCTTCATCATAAAACTGTTCAGTCTCTCTTATCTCAAGTAGACCTTTGTCATTCAGGAAGGTAAAAAAATCCTGAGCGGTTTGATGATGAAGATCAGAAGATGTTCGGTGGTAGATATCAAAGGAAATTCCCAGGTCTTTCATGTTGCTTTCAAGCATCGCATGATACTTGTCCACTATTTCTTTAGGAGAGGTTTTTTCTTTAATGGCCTGAATGGTAATGGCTGCGCCGTGTTCGTCGCTTCCGCATACATAAACGACATCCTTATTATTGGCTCTCAGATAGCGGGTATATATATCTGCGGGTAGGTACGCTCCGGCGAGATGTCCGATATGTTTGGGCCCGTTTGCATAGGGCAGCGCGGAGGTAATTAAGTATCTTTTTGGAGCACTCATTAATATCTTACTTATAAAATGTCTTGAGAATCAGGTTTTTGATTACAGTTAAATGTAATAAGCAAAAATACCATAATCGGCTGCAACGCCCAAAAAGACTTAAGTAATAAAAAGGGGCTATGCAATTGGTTGGTATAATTACTTTAGATTTAATCAATGTTTTATTAAATTACAAGAAAAATCAAATCTCAATTCTAATGGAGGTACTACAAATAAAAAATATTTCAAAAAACTATTTCTCGGTGAAGGCATTGATAAATGTAAGTTTTGATGTTCCTAAGAATTCCGTTTTTGGTATTTTGGGTCCTAATGGCAGCGGAAAAACAACTCTTCTTGGAATCATTACAGATGTATTAAAGGCCACATCGGGAGACTTTTTGGTTTTTGGAGATCAGCCGTCGGGATTACAAAGAAAAAAAATAGGCACACTTCTGGAGACACCTAATTTCTACCACTATTTATCTGCAGTACAGAATCTAAAAATTGCAGCATCTATAAAGGGGGTGTCTGAGGATGAAATTGACAGGGTGCTTGAGTTGGTTGATTTGACCAAAAGAAAAAATTTCCCGTTCAGTTCGTATAGTTTGGGTATGAAGCAGCGCCTCGCTATCGCTTCAGCACTCCTGGGAGATCCGGAAGTATTGATACTTGATGAGCCAACCAACGGACTTGATCCGGTGGGTATTGCTGAAATTCGTGAATTGATTAAAAGACTTGCATTTCAGGGGAAGACTATTATTATGGCCAGTCATCTGCTCGATGAGGTGGAAAAAGTTTGTACACATGTAGCCATACTAAAAAAGGGAGAGCTGATCATACATGGAAATGTCAACGAGATACTGATAAATGAAGATATCGTTGCGGTGTCTTCACAGGACAATCAGAGACTTAAAAACATTCTGATTGAATTCCCCGGAAATACTCTTGTTGAATCCGATGGCAGTGAAGTAAAAGTTTATCTTCCCGATGGGACTGCCCGCCTTGATGAAATCAACCGATTTTGTTTTGACAGAGGAATCATACTGTCTATGCTACAGATGAGGAAAAAAAGTTTAGAAAGTAAATTTTTTGAATTGACCAATAATTAAATTCTATGTTACATTTATTAAGAATTGAATGGCTTAAAATAAAAAGTTACAAGGCATTCATCATCATTTCTGTTTTTTTTGCTGTATCTATTTTTCTGACCAATTTTATTGTTTACAAAACTTTCAATCGACTCGTACAAGATTCTGGTGCAAATCAGCTTATGAATAATTTCAATCCTTATGACTTTTCACATGTTTGGCAAACTGCAGGCTATGCGTCCGGATATTTATTGTTGTTTCCGGTAATACTGCTTATTATTC
>VERM01000328.1 GCA_018882645.1 Ferruginibacter sp. | reverse complement strand
CAGGGGCACCTGTAGCCGAATTGAAAATACAGGATAACCTGGAAGATTGGTTCATGCAAATCACCCAAAATTGATCCAACTATGAAAAATGCTTTATACGGAATCAAAGCTGCCTGGCGCGCTGAATTTTTGAAACTTAAAGGAAGTCGAATTATTCTGATGACCTGTATCATGGGGCTGATTCTCCCCCTGCTTTATAATTTTATCACGGTGATGGCAAAATTTTATGCAGATTTTTCTGCCCCCCGTGAAAAGTTGCCATATAATATTTTACTTGAGAGTATGAAGGAACCTTTGTTCGTTTTCGGATCCTTCTTCTTTCCGTTAACCCTCATTCTTGTCACATCTCGATTGGCTACATTGGAACACAAATCGGATACCTGGAAACTGGTTGAAACCCAGCCGGTATCGAGATTTTCTTTTTGGATCGTCAAATGGAGTATGGCTGCTAGCATGAGTTTATTGGCCATTTTCATTTACTTTTTGTCTACTCTCCTTTTTACTTTCTTTTTATATAAGTTCGATTTATATGACAAGTATGCTTATGTAAAAATTCCGTTTCATTTCATGGCAACTGCAGGTATAAGAGTTTGGATATCCAGTCTTGGCATCATTACCCTGCAATTAACCGTTTCAATGCTACTGCGAAGTACCATCTGGCCAATCGTTATCGGTGTGATTATGCTGCTAATAACGAATATCAGCATGGCCATGTCAAGTGCTTTTGCTTCCATTTGGCCATATGCTCTGCCATTTACGACCAGCCAGCAGCCAGATGGAAGTGAAATTGGCAATTGGTTACTGCCATCGGAGAAACAAGGCATCGTTTGGTTGTTACTGATACCCCTTGCCTTTCTTCTGTATCGATATCGCATTTCATTCCGACAGTCATTCAAAAATAAAAGCCTTTGGGCCTTATCCATTGTTTGTCTAATATTACTGGGATTTGCCACTTGGTGGTTGCAGCAACCAAAAACACTTCCTGTGACACCGGGAAGAACCATTATTGCAGGCATCATAAAAGCTGATAAATTGCCGGATAGCATTGAAGTAATGAAAATGCCCATTGGGTCTGAAAAAACGGTTGTTCAAAAAGATGGAAGTTTTCATTTCAATTTGAAATTAGCCAGTGATATAGAAAAATTAACACTGAGTATATCCAGGGCCATTGATCCAAAAATTATTTATGCCGGAGATGGGGACAGCATTTTTGTCGACTGGACACAAGGTAAGTCTTCGAACCTTCAGTCAATCAAGCTAACCGGGACAGCTATTGCTACCAATTCTTTTGTGGCATCATCGGAAAGGCCTATCTCCAGACTTCAGTTTTATATTGTTAATCCTGATTTCGCCCCTGACATAAATCGCTTTTATTCCATATTGGTGCGGGAATGGGAAGAGCAGATGGAAAAACTGAAAAAATTCAAAACTGCTGATGGACTGGGATTAAGCAATACTGTTAGAGAAATGCAGGAAAAACTGATAACTGCCGATTATTTAAATATAGCACTCTATCAATATCCGGACAAGCGAAACATTGACCTGAGTAGTCCTGAGTTTGAAAAGATTAAAAAAAATCTGAAACCACTTGAAGATAAACTGAAACCTTTTGAAGAAAAACTGGTTGGATGGAAAGCATATAATGATTTTTTATACCTGCAAATAACACGAAATTTACCGGCAGGTTTGAATGCAGATAGTGCATTCTATGCCACGATAATGCAAAAGCCTCCGGGTGCCATGCGCAATGCCATAATGTTTGATTTTGCTAAAAAAAGAATTCAGGTGGCAAGGGATAGTGCTTCCCGTGCAGCCATCATGCAGGAGATGGTCATCATTGACAATCAGATCATGCAAGAAGATCTTAAGAAAGGGGTCGAATTATTGAATCGTGTGCGCAAAGGAAAGCCGGCGCCTTTCATTGCCATACACAATGATAAGATGGAACAGGTAAATTTTTCAATGTTGAAGGGCAGATACATTGTGATTGATGTATGGGCTACCTGGTGTGAGCCATGTTTAGATATTGCTCCCGTATTCGAGCGCATGAGTGAAAAATACCGCAATTCCCCTATCACATTTATGTCACTCAGCATCGATGATGATTTATCTGCCTGGCAGCAGCATATAAAAAGAAAGAAAAATCGCATCACCCAGTGGAGAGTCGCTAATCGGCTTGACTTGTTACAACAATATGGAATTGAAAGTATTCCTCATTTTATTTTACTGGATCCTGATGGGAATTTTATCAATGCTAATTTTCCCCGGGCGGATGAAGGGAATTTTGAAATCCAACTTCGCCAGGCGCTTAAGTTACCTGCTGAGGAAGGTTGATGTGTAGTAGATTAGTGTGTCTTTCGGTCTTTAGCTTTTAGTCTTTCTCCTCCGAAAAGTTTCTCCGACGCAGGAGGAGGACTTTGCGGTTTGAAAGCAAATAATTATCAATGACATACAG
>VERM01000327.1 GCA_018882645.1 Ferruginibacter sp. | reverse complement strand
TTGCTATGGTCCCCGCTGAGTATTACAGGAAAAAAGTTGTTTTTAATGCTGTCACAAACGGATTTGCTGATGCGTTCGTACATTTTGGCCACGCCATGAATTCTTTTGGCGTAGGGCGACTGGATGGCCTCAAAAAGCAAATTATTTTCGGTTTCAATTTTCTCGGAAGGGAAATGCACAAAAAAATTACTCATAAAATCCAGACCTGCAATTTTGATGGCATCGATACCCAGACTGGCGCCTCTTGTCCCTGCACCAATTTCGGAAGGCACCTCAATGATTTTTATATTTTTCATAAAACAGTTATTCAATAAATAATCAAATGTGATTCTCCAGTGGATTTATACCTTTGATAGTTCCCGTATGGCCGATTATACTGAATCTGACAAACATATCTTCAGAATACCATTTTTGTTCTCTCGTTTTTTTTATGACTTCGGCATGAGCTTTCATTCGGTAAGCGAAATTTTTCATATCGTCTCTGCTTTCCCAAATACTGAAAGTAGCTTGTTTGATCCAGGGTATTTCACCGATGCCAAATGAGGTTATGAATCCTTTGGCAGAAGCCATTTGCGAAGCAACCGGTGCCACATTTTTCCAAAAATAAGACAATCTGTTCAATCTGATGGTAGCTCTGGTCAGAGTAGCGATAGGGCCCTGGTGATCGGGGTGATGTGTGAGCTTGCCAAATACTTCTTTTCTATCCCATAATCCATGACCTTCCATAGGTTTCAGAAAAATTGTAAATACTTCACATCGAAACAAATAAAGCCAACATGAAATAAACCTGCCATAAAAATCCTTTATTGATTTTTGATTAAAAACATCAGCTTGTTCTTCCTCGTGAACAGATAGAATAGCCCATTGTTTTACATCAGGAACTTTATCAAATGTTCCATTTCTCCCGGATCCCATCAATTTATAAAAATGAATTTTTTTATTAAAAATCATGGGAATATGAAAAACAGCCATCGATATAAATGCAAAAGGAACACCCCATGATTTATACCTTATGATATTCAGAGTGGCCTGCATATAAGATGCAATTTAGCAATTGAAAAATGAATGGTTAATGAAATCATCATTTGCATACAAAAAAAGCTCCGGTTTAGTGGAGCTTTATACATATCATTTTTGAAGTGAATTAGAATTGTTCCAGTTTACTGAAGAAAAAGCTACCTTCTATTGCTGCATTCTCATCACTGTCACTTCCATGTACAGCATTTTCTCCTACAGAAGATGCATAAATTTTACGTATAGTTCCCTCTTCTGCATTGGCAGGATTGGTAGCGCCAATGAGTTTTCTGAAATCTTCTACAGCATTCTCTTTTTCTAGTATGGCAGCAGTGATAGGACCCCGACTCATAAAATCGACCAGTTCGCCATAAAATGGTCTCTCTTTGTGAACTGCATAAAATTCTCCGGCTTTTTCTTTACTTAAATGTGTCATTTTCATAGCTACTATTCGAAAGCCTGCTATGTTGATCATTTGTAAAATTCCTCCGGTATAGCCTTTTTCGGTAGCGTCCGGTTTGATCATGGTAAATGTCCTGTTGCTCATTGTTGATTTTTTTGCGTGCAAAGATAATGCTGAAATGAATTGAAATGGCAATCAATTTGCGTATTCATTTCATTAAACCTAAATTTGCATAATTTTATGAAAGAAATTAATTTATTATATAAAGAATTATCAACCCCAAATAAAATTATTATTACAACCCATCAGAAACCCGATGGTGATGCCATGGGATCTAGCCTGGGATTGTATCATTTCCTTTTGCAGTTCAATCATGAGGTCAGGGTTGTTTCTCCTACAAGCTGGGCGAGTTTTTTGAATTGGATGCCGGGAGTGAATACGGTAATTGATTACGAAAAAAATATTTCAGAGACAGATAAACTCATTCAAGAGGCTGACTGGATTTTTTGTCTGGATTTCAACACGCTTAATCGCACTAAAAAAATGGAATCACCCATTTTGAAATCTGCAGCGGTCAAAATTCTAATCGATCATCATCAACAACCGCAAACAGAAGTTTTTGAATACGGAATAAGCAATACAAAAAAAAGTTCAACATGTGAGATGGTATATGATTTTATTTTTTCTTCCGGATATAAAGATAAAATCAACCTCACTATAGCAGAATGTTTATATGCCGGAGTGATGACAGATACAGGATCATTTCGATTCCCATCCACAACTGCATCTGTTCATCTAATGGTTGCGGAATTTATGAATCTTGGATTGAAACACTCTCATGTACACGAAGCATTGTTCGATAATTTTTCAGAAAACAGATTAAGATTTATTGGCAATGTACTGCAAAACAGAATGGAAGTTTTTTTTGAATACAATACGGCTTTGATTTCTATTCCTCAAAAAGATCTTCAGAAATATGACATACAAACAGGGGATACGGAAGGCCTGGTGAATTATCCGTTAAGCATTGAGGGTATAAAGC
>VERM01000326.1 GCA_018882645.1 Ferruginibacter sp. | reverse complement strand
GAACATGGCTTTTTGGATTTCATCGTACATCGTAAAGATTTAAAAGAGAAAATATCAACGATACTGCAATTGTTCAAATCATAAAAACCGATCTCCAAATATTTTTTGATTTAGAAGTTTCAAAATTTCAGAAGCTTCAATGATGCAAGACATACCCCTGAAAAAATGGATTGATTCAGATGATTCTTAATCCTGATTGGGTTGCAGTTTAAATAAAAAAGGCACCCGTTACAGGGCACCTTTGAATGATTTGATAACATCAGCTCATTATTGAACTATCAGTGATTGTGTGGTTATTGATCCTGACTGGTCAATCAAACTAAGTATATAATTTCCAGGGATGATTGAGTTACCCATGTTTAAATTATATAGATAATTAGATTCGTTTACATTGATGCTGCTTTTAAGAACCTGCTGACCCATGGTGTTGGCAATCATTACCCGATACATTCCTTTATCTGCCTGATTGAATTGAAGCTTAATTGTATTTCCTTTTACCGGATTGGGAAAGATGGTCACTCCTGTAGTTATCTGCAATAGAGTTGTTTTTGCAATGTTGCTGTAAAATACTTTCCCATCTGTTCCATATGATTTGATTCGATAAAAGTTTACAGATTTTAAAGGAGTGAGGTCGCGATAACTGTAAATACCCCCCTGAAGATTTTTATATTTTGTATTTACTGCATTTAGTGCTTTGTAATAAACTCCATCAGAACTTCGCTCTACTTCATAATGATCGGTTCCGGTCTCATCCTCCACTGTCCAGTTGATTGAAACGCATTTATTAGCTTCATTAACTGCATTAATACCAGAGAATTTAATGGGCAAAGGTCCCGCCTGAGAAAATACCAGCATCAATCTGTTGTTTGCTTTACTGTCAGGATCAGAAGTGACTCCGATATTCACTTTGTTGGTATCGAGTAAGCTGATTTCTGTACGTGTATTGGCATAACGATCAATCAATGTACCTTTTACGGGTGCGCCATCAAGATCACCGGGAACAATAACCAGTTGATATGTCTGGTCAACAGTATTAGACATTCTGTAATATATTGTATCTCCGGCTTTAAGAGGTTGTCTTGCTTCAACAGCCAGAAGTTTATTGTCTCTGAATAAACCAAAATTTTCTCCTGGGTTGGTCATTTTCATAGCATCGTATCCGTCAACAGCATTAGAAAACTGGGGAGCGAAAACAACTCTGTTGCCATCGGCTAAATTTCCACTGGCAGTGATTAGAAAAGAACTCAGCATCTGAAAACCATTGGGACTTTGATTTTTTTTGCTCAATGGACTGTTGTCATTGGCTATACTATTTTGAGAAAATAAAATGAAAGAAATGCAAACGAGGATGTGTAGATGTTTTTTCACGATACAGGATTTTAGTTTTTATAGAATTGGATTGGATCCATTCATTGTTGTTTGACAAAAATGAACTTCACAACTCTAAAACGTAACCAAATTCCTTTTTAGTATGTATGTGTTGAACTTTTTTTATTTTTTTTGAAAAAAATTTAAACTTATTCTAAAAATCGGGGCAAATTAGCAGGAAATAAATTGGTTTATAATATTTTATATATTATTAAAATATCACTTTATATCAGAGTTATTTTTCTGAGGATTCAGCCTTTGTCTTGATTTGTTAAATACCATTCTTCCTTTATCGATACCCTTTCTGAGTTTTTTCTGATCTTCTTCAGGAAGCTGAATTATTTCAAAACAAGTGGTGCTACAGCAACCTTGATATGCAATTGCGCACTTATCACACTGGATAAACAACAAATGACATCCTTCATTTTTGCAGTTGGTATGCGTGTCGGCAGGTTTCCCACATTGGTGGCATTTGGCAATTATCTCGTCAGTTATTCGCTCTCCCAGCCTTTCATCAAATACAAAATTTTTACCGCGAAATTTGTTGATAAGATCCTGCTGCTTCACTGTATTGGCATAATGAATAATTCCGCCTTCAAGATGAAAAACATTTTTAAACCCTTGATGCAGCATGTATGCGCTGGCTTTTTCGCAGCGTATACCTCCGGTACAATACATGATGATGTTTTTCTCCTTGTTTTCATTCAGCATTTCAGCAGCCATAGGTAACTGCTCCCTGAAAGTATCACTGGGAACCTCAATGGCGTTTTCAAAATGACCTACTTCATATTCATAATGATTGCGCATGTCAACGATAATGGTATCCGGATCTTCAGCAAGCTTATTGAATTCGGTTGCATTAACGTATTTACCTCGATTAGACATATTGAATGCAGGATCTGTAATTCCATCAGCTACGATTTTTTCTCTTACTTTAATTTTCAATACCCAAAAAGACTTGCCATCATCATCAACCGCGATATTCAATCTTAAACCTTTTAATGCAGGAATGCTGTATAAATAATCCTTGAACAATTCAAAATGATTTTCCGGAATGCTGACCTGAGCATTGATCCCCTCGTTGGCAACATATATAC
>VERM01000024.1 GCA_018882645.1 Ferruginibacter sp. | reverse complement strand
GCTAATAGGAATCAATGGCAATCTTGTTTGCCAACACAAGTATAATGGTTTTATAGGTGGACAAATTATTTCTATTCCCACTACCAACATTCCTGCCGGACTTTATATAATGGACATAAGAGATAATTCAGGCAATCATAAAAAAAGAATCCGTTTTATGAAGACGAATTAAGATTCGTCCTCTCTAAAACGGATTAGTATAATCAAAGAGTTTTTAAAATTTTCAACCCTGTTTCTTAAAGAAACTTCCCGCATCTGATTTCACAGTACTGAAATGGCATTTGTTTTCTGCTGATTTCAGTTTTGCATCAATCACATTTGCTTCTACGCAGGCAATAGTGTTGTTTGGCAAGACCGCTACTAGTTTCATTCTTTTATTTGTCTGAAATTTTACTTTTTTCCAGTCGCCGGGCATATATTTTATGACGGAATTATCATCTATATAGATCGCAAAAAGTGTGATGTTGTTTAAAATCGGGTCAATATCTTTTTCAAAATCAAAACTCACTGCTACTTCAGTAACTCCTTCGGCAGACATTAGTTTATCTACATTCCAGATTCCCATTTTGTTTATTTTAAAAGAGTTGACCATATCCGCTTCAAGCATGACTCGTTTTTTCTCTTCTTCCATTTTTTGCAATGTAGCTTCATAATTTTTCAATTCTTTTTCAAATTCATCCTGAGCATTCGCGTTATTCTCATCCAAAACAGGAGAAGCCTCAACGCTTATTTTTTTTATGATTGATTTTTCATAATCAATACTCACTGATTTAGTAAATTGAAGTTGATATCTTTTCTTTTTTTTATCCAGCGCAACAACTTTTACTTCATCCCAATTTATTCGAATAGCTTCCATTACCTCCGGAGTTATATTTTTTCCTGACACCTTCCATTTCTGACTTTTAAGATTTTGTAAATAAGGAGCCTCTTCTACATTGCCAAACAGAGTAAAAATCACTTCTTCAGGAGCCTCTTTTTTCTTAAAAGGCTTACTTAAAAATGAAAGAATCTTATCGAGTTTTGATTTTTTTCTATTGTTTTCTCCTGACATGAATTTATCTGTTACAATCCAGTTTTTGTTGCTTTCAAGATAATATAGCTGATAACCTTCGGATGGTTTAAATCCTGCCAATTCAACATCAACCGACTTGTTGTTTTTTAGATTCAGTTCTTCTCCGTTGCTAAATGCTCTCAATTCAATCATTCCTGCAGATTGAAGGAAATTATTACGGAGGCTGTCTTGGCTCATCGGTATTCCGGATTGAAATATTTCTGTTGGATCATGAAACTCTCTTACTTTCAACGATATGGAGCCTGTAACAGACGTGCCATCTTTTTTTTCAAAAGATCCCCCTTCAATTTTAATCATTGTTCCCGTTCCCCTTTCTATCTTGATTCCTTTATCATGATCAAATGTGTATTCCTGAAAAGGGATATCATGTTTGGCAAAGGGCGCCTCAACTTTTTGCTGATATGCAATGGTTGGTTTATTGCTTTTACATTGATAGAATGCAATTGAAATTACAAGCAAAATGCAAAGAGCAGATATATTGATTTTATGCGTATTCATCTTTTATGGTTTTAGGATGGGAAATTTATTTTTGGGACTAGCCTTTTATTTTTAAATTATAACAATAGAGATATCCATCTTGACAGTTGATTAGCAAGTCGAGATATCCATCTTTGTTGATATCTTCAATCATAGGAGGCATTTCGCTCAAATCCGGAATAGCAAGCCTTTCCAAAACCTCTCCATTATCTAATGAGAAAATTTCAACAAAACCATGTTCATAATGCGCATTGTCTCTCTGTTGTAATATCAATACACAGTTTTTGCTGCCTTTGTAGTTGAATGTTTTATTACATAAAAGTGCCTCGTATGAGTTTCTGTTTGATATCGTTGGATTTCCAGACCAATCTTTATCGTCATACAATATGGCGTGATTAAACGAGTTTATGATTCCGTTCTTTCCAATTACAACCAGCGAATCAGAGAAACTGTATAAAACCTTATTGTTGTCTAATTTTAAGCCATTCAATCCCTGACCTTTATATCCATTGTTCAATTCTCTTTTGAGTACTATTTTACCTGTGCAATCTAAAATTTTAACCGATTGAATGCATTCACCGAATTCTTTATCGTTATGGCAACTAAAGGCAATGATTTTTGGAGAAGATTTAGAGTCATTCATGACTTCCAGAGAACAATTAGTAAAGTTATCATCTTTACTCCATAGCAACTTTCCATTCGCGCCGTTGATTGCATAAATTATACTGTTGAAGCCAAGATACAGCAGGTCATCAACGCCATCTCCGTTCAAGTCTACCTGTTGGGGTTTTGTAAAAAATGAATTGCTATTGGAAAAATATGCTTTCACCTTAAAAATGGTTCGATTGTCACCGGGTTTCCATCCGTTAAAATCCGGGGTGTAATAACTCCAGAAAAGATTGCCGTTGTCGGGATCTACTGCTCGTACTTCTCCCAATTCGGAGGCGTAAACAATAAAACTTTTCCCTTTGATTTTAACCAATACGGGCTCGTGTTCAATATCACCTGAAGCGGCATTCCTCCATATTATTTTTCCGTCGGATGTGGTACAGAGAAACTCTTCATTATCATTCCCAAAATAAAGTTTGCCGTTGTATAAAAGAATTCCATTAACGTCCATATCACCCAGATTCTCATTGGCAAAATGTGAAACCTCATTTCCGTTTTTTCTGTTTATTCTGTACACACCGGATGTATTATCGTTAATATGATAGTCCATGAACCTTTTTCCATTGGAGCCAATGATAATATCATTCTGTGTAAGTGTTAAATTGCTTCTGTAACTCACATTTCCGATGTTAGCCTTCCAGTGTAAAGGAAATTTAGATTGAATATTTTCAAACTCCGGAACATTTTCTCCTGTGGGAGAGGTGGCGGTCATTAAAACCAACCCTAGAAGTGCGGTACGCATAATCTGGAATTTATAGGTGAGGAAATATTTTTTTAAAGCAGCGCTTTGCTTCTGTCTAAAATTATTTATTGGTTTAATAAAATAACGTTAATGATAAGTTTATGATTTGCCAATTTGCATTAATTTAAGACGAGTATTGTTTTCCTTTATCCTAGTATTTATGAGTCAGTCGACTCGCTTTATGATCATGCCGCAGCGGTCCTAAAAAATGAATTTTTTGTCATGGGTTTATGTAGAGTGTGCTATTTCTTCAAATGGCATTCACTAGTTGTTACAAAATAGAGTCAATAAAAAAATGAAATTCTTTGATTATTTCAATGAAGATGTCAATCGCTTCCGAAAGAAAAATTTTGCTTGTAGTTGAAATGTTTTACTTTCGGAATCTGAAATTATTTTTCAATACTTTTATTTTAAACAAAATTTTTTATGACAATTACAAAAAACAGTTTGATTTTGATTTTAGCTTTATTTTCATCTGTATCCATTTCATTTGCGCGAAATAAAAACGACCAGATGATTTTTTCTAATGAAAAAACCGCAATAAAATTTTTAATCCCAACCGTTAATACTTTACAAAAAGGACCTGCGCCCGGCATTTATCAAACAAAGTTGAATGGCAAGGATGTTAAGGCCAAGGATTTGGATCCTTCAGTTCAGTATCCCAATAACCTGTCTTTCGCGGTACTTACTGAAGAGGGGGAAATATTTTTTCTTTTTGCAAAATCAATCAATGATATCAACAGTTCCACCGTTCCTGATATGATTGCAAATGGATTAGGATATGAAGGCACATATGAATTTGATGGGGTTTTTGTAAATATGACTACTGATGAAGGTGCTATTTCTTATGGATATAAGGCCAGCACTAAAACATTGTACAATACCGATCCTAATGTTAAGGTAACAATGGTGTATAAAAAAGCCTATAAATAAAAGAACACCATTTTTTTATTTATAATCATTTGTTAAACAGGATTATGCCCTTGATCTGAGGAATAATCCTTTTTTTTTAATCCTATTATCATCATTACACGATTATGATGATAAAATTCAATCAAAAAATATATTGATAACCAATTTGTTATGGAGGCCCAATAAAAAAATATTGCGTTTTTGTTTCAAAAAGCAATAAATTCCCCCTACCTTCGCACTCCAATTTTTTAAACCACAGGGATAGCTGTGGTATCATCTAAAAAAAAGTACAATGAGTAAATTACATTTCACCACTAAACATGCGAACGAGGCTACTGTGCAGCGTAAATGGTACGTTGTGGACGGTACTAATCAAACCGTTGGTCGTATGTGCGCAAAAATTGCGTCTGTTCTCCGTGGTAAGAACAAAGCCTATTACACTCCCCATGTGGATTGCGGAGATTTTGTAATCGTGTTGAATGCCGAAAAAGTAAAATTCACCGGCAACAAAATGGAAGATAAAGAGTATCTGACATTTAGCGGTTATCCCGGCGGTTTGAAAGGCGAAGCAGCTAAGGATTTGTTGAAACGTCGCCCTGAAGTAGTAATCGAAAGAGCAGTCAAAGGAATGTTACCCAAAAATCGTTTGGGAAGAAAAATGTACAAGAAATTGTTTGTGTATGCCGGAGAAAAACACCCGCATACAGCACAACAACCGGCTGAACTTACATTCACAAAAATTAAATAATCGGCTCGTAATAACAGGCCTTAAAAAAATCATTATATGGAAAAACAAAAAAATGCAGTTGGCCGTAGAAAAGAAGCGGTTACACGCGTGTTCCTTTCAAAGGGCGCCGGTAAGATAACTGTGAACGGAAAAGATTATAAAACATATTTCCCGCTTGTATATCTCCAAAATCAGGTAGAAGCTCCTTTGAAAGTGGCTGAGGCGGTTGACAAATTTGATATTCAAGTAAATGCCACTGGTGGCGGTGTTAAAGGACAGGCTGAGGCGACCAAGCTTGCCATTTCAAGAGCACTTTTGGAAGTAAGTACCGACTATCGTCCGGCATTAAAAGCTGCGGGATTACTGAAACGCGACCCACGTTCTGTGGAGCGCAAAAAACCAGGACGCAAAAAAGCGAGAAGAAGCTTCCAGTTCAGTAAACGTTAAAAGTTATTTGTTTATGGTTTGTGGTTTGTAGTTGGTTCAACCGCAAACTATAAACCACAAACCACAAACAATCAAAGTATATAAATAAAAAAAGTAAAAATAATGGACAATACTTCCTTACAACAGCAACTTCTAGAAGCAGGTGTACACTTTGGTCACCTCAAGAAAAAATGGAATCCTAAAATGCTTCCTTACATTTTCGCAGAGAAAAAAGGAATCCATATCATCGATTTGAATAAAACTGTAGAAGGATTACAGGAAGCTGCTGCTGCTTTGAAAGCTATCGCGCGCAGCGGAAAGAAAATCATGTTTGTTGCTACCAAAAAACAAGCTAAGGAGATCGTTCAGGAATCTGCCAAAAGAGTAAATATGCCTTATGCTACGGAACGTTGGCTGGGAGGCATGCTGACCAACTTCAATACTGTTCGTAAGAGTGTAAAGAAAATGCAAAGCATTGAAAAACTTTTGTCTGATGGCAGTGCTGAAAATCTTACCAAAAAAGAAAGACTTACTTTAAGCAGAGATAAAGATAAAATGGAAAAAGTTTTGGGAGGTATTTCTCAAATCAGCCGTATTCCTTCAGCACTTTTTTTGGTTGATATTGGGCATGAACATATTGCACTTTCAGAAGCAAAAAGATTGAACATTAGTACTTTCGGAATGGTGGATACCAACTGCGATCCCAATAAGGTAGACTTTGCTATTCCTTCAAACGATGATGCCACCAAGTCAATCGCAATCATTGTAAACTATATCACTGCTGCCATTGCCGAAGGGCTTCAGGAGCGTCAGGCAGATAAGGAAGAAGAAGATCATTCAGAAGTTGAAGAAACTCCGGAAGCAAAAGCCGCTCGTTTTGAGCAAAAGCTTGATGCGGGAGATGACAAAGGAAAGCGTGGCAGAGGCGGTGCGCCGGCCAAACGTCGTATTCCTTCTGCATCGGGTGCCGGCAGAAAAGTTGCAGGAAAATAGTTTTTTTCTGCGTATCAACAACATTTATTAAAAATCAATTCTCTTCAGAGAAAAAAATATTATCTATATGAGTACAATAACTGCTGCAGATATCAACAAATTGCGCCAGGCTACCGGAGCCGGAATGCTCGACTGTCGCAAAGCTTTGACGGAAAGTCAGGGTGATTTTGAGGCTGCTATAGACTGGCTTCGTAAACAAGGACAGAAAGTTGCTGCAAAACGCAGTGATCGTGAAGCAAAAGAAGGAGTGGTGTTGGCTAAGACAACGTCCGATAACAAAGCGGGAATCGTTCTGTGTATCAGTTGTGAGACTGATTTTGTCAGTAAAAATGCTGACTTTGTCGCCTTTGCACAAAGTATTGCCGACGCGGCTGTTGCCCATAACGTAAAAAGCGTTGATGAGCTCAATAATGTTTCCATCAATGGTGCAAAAGTTGCTGATTTGATAAACGATAAACTCGCAGCAATCGGAGAAAAAATAGAAGTATCCAAGTTCGAGAGGGTGGAAGCGCCTTACGTATCCAGTTATATTCACGGAGCCAACAGAATGGGCGTATTGGTTGGACTTACCGCTATTGCGGATGAAGCAGGCAAAGATGTTGCCATGCAAATTGCTGCGATGAATCCTTTAGGTGTGGATGAAACATCTATCCCTGCCGATGTGATTGCAAGAGAAAAAGAAATCGCAATTGAACTAGTGAAAGCAGAAGGCAAGCCTGCTGAAATGGCTGAAAAAATTGCCTTGGGTAAATTGAATAAGTTTTTTAAAGATAATACTCTATTGGCTCAGCCTTTCGTAAAAGACAGCAACAAATCTGTTGCCGATTACCTCAAAGGAATTAATGCTGATTTAAAAGTAACTGAATTTAAAAGAGTGGCATTAGGATAATTAAATGTTTTATTTTTAACCCGGTATTTACCGGGTTTTTTTATGAGTATTAAAAAATTAAAGCCAAATATTTAAAACCAATAAACAATGCTGCCTAAGTACAAAAGAATTTTATTGAAACTTTCCGGAGAGTCTTTAATGGGGGACAAGAATTTTGGGTTGGATTCCAATGTGATAGCCCAATATGCTATGGATATTAAAAAAATCACAGAGCTCGGTGTTCAGGTAGCTCTTGTGATTGGCGGTGGAAATATTTACAGAGGAATGAATGAAGCTGAAACAGGTATTGAAAGAGCTCAGGGAGATTACATGGGCATGCTGGCCACAGTAATTAATGGAATGGCGGTACAAAGTGGATTGGAAAAGGCTGGAGTATATACCCGTTTGCAAAGTGCCATTAAAATGGAGCAGATTGCTGAACCATATATTAGAAGAAGAGCAATGAGACACCTAGAAAAGGGCAGGGTGGTGATTTTCGGAGCCGGAACGGGCAATCCCTATTTCACAACCGACACGGCCGGATCTCTGAGGGCGATTGAAATCAAGGCAGATGTAATCTTGAAAGGAACCAGGGTGGATGGTATCTACTCCGCTGATCCGGAGAAAGACCCTTCTGCAAAAAAATTCAATACCATTTCTTTCGCAGACTGTATTTCAAAGAAGCTTAGTGTAATGGATATGACGGCATTCACTTTGTGCATGGAAAACAACCTGCCTATCATTGTGTTTGATATGAATAAACCCGGGAATTTATTAAGAGTAGTGACCGGAGAAAAAGTAGGCACATTAGTAAGCTGATTATTGGAGTTTAAACAATATTTACTTCGCATATTGAACAGTGGTTTGTTAATTTTTTAATTAAAATGAATTGTTGTAATACTTTTCTTATATTTGATTGAGATAAAGCAAAATCCACTTTAATAGTTTTTCACATCCTTTTTTATTGAGGATTTCTGCATCATTTTTTCAATTAGGTAAAAAAGATTTTTAATCAATTTTACTTTTTTGGTTAAGCAAAACAATCCAATCCATTCAAAAAATACAAACATGAAAAGACTTCTTACTTTAACTGTGCTCTCCATCTTTTGCTTTAACAGTTTTTCACAAGACAAAAGCTATGTAATTAACTTTTCAATTCCCGATATGAAATCAGGACAGAAGATTGAGCTTTACAGTTATGATGATGAATCAGAGATTGCAACTGTTCAGCCTAAAGGATCGACAGCACAATTGAAGTTTACAGGTCAGGATTATGTATTTGCCTATGTTAAGTTTCCTCCAAAGAAGGGTTCGTATTATGTTTTTTTAGAGCCCGGAGTTTATAATGTCAATTTTAAATATAAGGATATGGGGGAATATGGATTCAAGATCAGAATAGATGGATCTAAATCAAACGAAGAGTTGCAAAATTATACAGACAGTTTATTCTACAACTTTGATTTGTACAAAGATGAAAAAGACCCGGACCAGAAAAAAATATTAAAGGAAAAAATAGTTTCAAATATCACTTCTGTCGTTAAGAAAAATCCCGGAAGTTTTTGTTCAGCTATGGTTATTACCGAAATCAACAAGTTTTTTGAAGAAAATCCAAGTGATCTAAATAATATTTATTCTTTATTCAACAATAAAGTTAAACAGTCTGCTTACGGAGAGAAAATCAGTAAACTGATAGAAAAGGAAAAGATGATGTCTATGGGAAAAGTGTTTCCCAGTTTTCAGATGAAAGATGTCAACAATAATAATTTTGAACTGTCTCAGTTAAAAGGAAAATATGTATTGCTGGATTTTTGGGCAAGCTGGTGCAGGCCTTGCAGAGAGGAGAATCCAAATGTTAAAGAAGCATATGAGACATACAAGGGTAATAATTTTACCATCGTTGGAATATCATTAGATGAAGATGAGCAGGACTGGAAAGATGCCATTAAAAGCGATGATCTGACCTGGTATCATGTTAGTGATCTGGCAGGCTGGAAAAATAAACTGGCAAAGGAGTATTTGATTGAATCAATTCCTTTTAATATTCTTTTAGATCCTTCAGGTAAAATCATTGCCAAAGATCTCAGAGGAATAAATCTCTTCAAAACACTTAGATTAAACTTGAAAAAATAAACCTCAATTTAAAAAATGAAAAAATCTTTTTTCTTTAGTGCCATTGCTTTTTTAACGCTTCTTTTTTCTCTACATCACAATAAGGCGAATGCTCAAAGTGAAGATAAAGTAATATCTGAGCTTGCATCTGATATGTGCGGATGTGTAAACAAAGGTTTAACGGGCTTATCAACTCAATTTTCCGCAATGATAATCAAAGTGGCTAAGAATAACCTTGATTTTGAAGAAGCCCTTACTGACTATATAATGAAGAATCCCGCCAATAGTGAGGCTATCAAGAAAGACGTTGGCATATTGGTCAATTTTGGGGAAGGTAAATTCGATAAATGCTTAAACTCCTTCAGCGCAAAATACTCAAATTTAAATTTATTTTCTAACCAAGAAGAATATTTGAAAAAGTTAACCGAAGCAATTGGGTCAAAAGATGGTTGCGATTTGACGTATGCATTTATGCTAATTGGAATGCAGCAGAAAGAGGTTAAAAATACACCAACTCCATCACCCGCGCCTGTAATCCAATAAGCAATGAAACAGGGAATGAAGAACAATAATAAGATATAAACTTTTACCCGTATTTTATTTATTACACCTTTTTTATTTCCATTCATTAACATTGGATATATTGAAAATAAATGAGTGTCTGAACCGGCTAAAGAAATTTTAGCTAATATGAAATAGGAGAGCATCGGGGGAATTTTCTTTGAAAGCTTTCATCTTGATTATAGACACACTGAACATTAATTGGTTATCCCTCCTTAGGCCATATTTTGAATATTAAAACTAGAATCCCGATAAATCGAAATTATTTTGGAGGCAGTTGATTTTTTCTCTTGTTAATACAAATAATAATTTATATTTGTTTTTAAAAACAATCAAAATGAAAGCAACAAAACTATTCTCACTAATTTTTTTAACAATTGTATTTTTTTCTTCTTGTAAACTTGCAACAAAAGAGGATTATTCAGCAATTGCATCTGATTTATGTAATTGTATTGACGACCAACTTAAAGTGTTGTCACCCGAGATGAAGAATCTCATCATTGAAGCCAGCAATAGCAATAAAGATATTGAAAAAGCTGTTGAACAGTATGTAGAAAAAAATCCTGAAAAGGCAATTAGCTTAATGCAAGATGCATCTGTAATGATGAATATAGATAGTAAAAAGTTTGATACTTGTTTGTCTTCACTGGAATCAAAGTATAAAAACATAAAAGACAAAGAGAAAGACATGCAAGATAAACTGTTAAGCGCGATGGAATCTAAAACAGAATGTCAATTATCAAAAGCACTAATGAAATTGGGGATGAAGAAATAGGTTCATCTACTCTCAATACTTTTTTAGAAACTAAAAAAAGTATTGAATGATGTATTCCTGATTTTAAGTTCTGTTTTAGATATATTTAGATTTCTTTATTTTCATACTGTAAAATACAAAGAGGCCAGAATAACTGGCCTCTTCTTGTGTTCTTTCGAATTAGATAGATTTAATCTCTGCTGCTGATTTTAGCCAACAGTCTTAATATTTCCAGATACAACCATACGAAAGTAACCATCAAGCCAAAGGCTCCGTACCATTCCATATATTTAGGTGCACCCATTGTTGCTCCGGTTTCAATCATGTCAAAATCCAATATCAGATTCAAAGAAGCAATTACAACCACAGCCAGAGAAAATATGATGCCCATTGTGCTCCCCTCATGGATGAAAGTAAGATTATTGAATCCAAAAAGCCCCATCACAAACACAATTAAATAAAAAATTGCAATACCCATTGTAGCAGTAATCACAACGGATTTAAATTTTTCCGTGGCCTTGATGATGCGAAAATGATAGAGTAAATAC
>VERM01000325.1 GCA_018882645.1 Ferruginibacter sp. | reverse complement strand
GGATGGTAGTGCTCAGAATATTTCTTCAATGCTTACTGCCGGAAGAGATCCTTTTTTCAATGCTGCCTCTTTTAAATTCAGTGCTGTTCGCTTTCGCATAAGAGGTTATGATGCTGATTTGTTCTCCACTTATATGAATGGCGTTCCAATGGAAAATCTGGATAACGGATTTACACCTTTCGGATTGTGGGGCGGTTTGAATGATGTGATTCGTAACCGAGACAATTCATTGGGTCTTAGATCTACACCATATGCATTCGGAAATATTGGCGGGTTAAATTACATGGACACCCGCGCTTCTTATCAACGTCCTCAAACCAGTATAAATTATGCTATTTCAAACCGTAACTATGCGCACCGTTTCATGGTTACACATTCAACCGGATTGAATAAAAAAGGTTGGGCTTTCAGTATGTCTGCTTCTCGTCGCTGGGCGAATGAAGGCTATGCAGATGGTACCTATTATGATGGATGGTCTTTTTACGGAGGAGTTGATAAGCGTTTGAATGATAAACATCTTTTGTCGCTCGTTGTGTTTGCCACACCTACAGAAAGCGGACGTCAGGGTTCATCTGTTCCTGAAATGAGAGAGCTTTCCGGAGATAATTTTTACAACCCATACTGGGGATATCAGAATGGGCAGAAAAGAAATTCCAGTATTGCCAAAAGTTTTCAGCCATTTGGAATTCTTACTCATGAATGGAAGCCTAACGACAGGACTTCTCTGTTGACTGCAGCATCTCTGACAGTGGGCGACAGAAGCACAACAGGTATTGATTGGTACAATGCTCCGGATCCAAGACCGGACTACTACCGCTATCTTCCTAGTTTTCAGCAAGATCCCATCTTGCGTCAACAAGTGTATGATGCATTGAAAAACGATGTCAATAAACGCCAAGTCAATTGGGATAATCTTTACAATGCCAATTATAACTCATTTGAAAAAATTGAAAACGCCAACGGGATAGCCGGTAACACGGTAATGGGCAGACGCTCGCATTATATACTTGAAGAGAGAGTAATCAATACAACGAGATTTAATTTTAATTCTACCCTGAATACTTCGATCAAAGAAAATATTGTTCTTACTGCCGGTATCAATTATCAAGCACAAAAAAACAATTATTATAAAAGAGTGAATGATTTATTGGGCGGAGATTTCTATGTCGATATCAATCAGTTTGCTGAAAGGTTTTTCCCCAATAATCCTACAGCGGGTCAAAACGATCTGAATAATCCTAACAGAATACTAAGAGTGGGAGACAAATTCGGGTTTAATTATGACATCAACATTTCAAGAGCAGCCGCTTGGGCTCAGACAGTAATCAAACTACCAAAAGTAGATTTCTTTTTATCTACTGAGCAGTCCTACACCAGTTTTCACAGAGATGGCAATGTAAAGAATGGATTGTTTGAAGAAAATTCCTTTGGTAAATCCAAGACCTATTCTTTTTTCAATTATGCATTTAAAGGGGGAGCGATCTATAAAATCGACGGGCGCAATTATGTTTTTGCAAACGCCAGCTTTATGACAAGGGCGCCATTTTTTGAAAATGTTTACATCGCACCAAGAACTAGAGATTTTGCACAGGATAATTTGAAATCTGAACAAATTGCCTCTATTGAGGCAGGATATGTGATGAATGCACCTGGCCTTAAGTTAAGGGCAACAGGATACTATACAACATTTAAAAATCAATTGAACGTTCTTACTTTTTATAGTGATGAATTTAACAACTTTGTAAATTATGCCATCAGCAACATTGGGAAAGTACATGCTGGCCTGGAATTGGGTGCTGAAGCAAAAATTTATAAAGGGTTAAGCTTAACGGGTGCTGCTGCAATTGGAAGCTATCGCTTTAATACCAGACAAAATGCTACGGTAACGGTCGATAATAGCCAGGAAGTGGTTGCCAAAGATATTACAGTGTACTCTAAAGATTTTTATGTCCCAACTCCTCAAGAGGCTTATACCATAGGATTCGATTATCGTTCTCCTCAATTTTGGTTTGTGAATCTGAATGTCAATTACTTCAACAATATGTATCTTGATTTCAATCCCATTCGCAGAACTGAATCTGCTGTAAATGGGCTTACTCCCGGAACGGTTCAATGGAACAATATTATCAATCAAACCAGATTGGCATCACAGGCAACTGTTGATTTATTTGCAGGTTACTCCTGGATGATGAACAAAAAATTCCCAACTTTAAAGAAGAGAACTTATCTCGCATTTAATTTGGGCATCAATAATTTGTTGAACAATCAAAATGTGGTTTCCGGCGGATTTGAGCAGCTTCGTTTTGATTTGGCAGAAAAAAATATCAACAAGTTTCCGGAAAGACGTTTCTATGCTTACGGTATAAACTTTTTTGCCAGCGTAGGACTTAGATTTTAATTAACTAAAATAATTAATCTTTTTAAACAATACACCATGATCAATTTTTCAAAATCCATGACAGCCATGCTATTG